>CAZRUB010000059.1:0-8330 GCA_964603185.1 uncultured Ruminococcus sp. | reverse complement strand
AGTCGCTTCGCGACAGCTCCCTTTACACAAGGGAGCCAAAAGACGCATAATTAAGTCATGCGCGTCGTCATGACGGGTGGAGCAGAGCCCCACCCCTACGATGGCCTAACCGAGGTTGTGCGCTTTGCTTCGCCTGTTTTTCGCATAAAAAAGACTCTGCCGCAAGAAATGCGGCAGGTAGGAAGGATTATAATTATGCATTCGCCTTATTACCGTATTTATTTTTGCACGTGCACGTGCTTTTACGCGGGCGGCGGTGAACAAAAGGCCGAACGAAATCAATCGTTCGGCCTTTTACAATTATTTATCTTCCTTCTTGGGGGCGCCGACATATTTTTTCCTGCCGGGAGTGTTCCTCTTTGCCGCCCTTTTTCTTCTGCGGTTTGCCGCGCCTTCCTTCATTTTAACCCAAAGCGGTGCGCAAAGGAAAACTGAAGCATAGGTTCCCGCAACAATACCTATTATAATGGGAAGTGCAAATTCACGTATCGAATTTACGCCCAGGATATAAAGCATACCTATTGTTATAAGTGTGGTGATTGAGCTGTTAACGGTTCTGTTCAGCGACTGAGCCGTACTGGAATCCGCAATTTCCGCGTAGGATGCGTTTCTGTTCTTTTTCAAATTTTCACGCACGCGGTCGAAAATAACGATTGTGTTGTTAATCGAATATCCGACTATCGTCAAAATCGCCGCAACGAACGAATTGTTTACCGGGATTTTGAACAGTGCGTAAAACCCTATCATTATAACCATATTATGAATCAAGCCCACAACCGCCGCAACGCCGGACAGAAATTCAAATCTCACGGTGATGTACAAAAGCATCAATACGACTGCGATTATAACCGCGTAAAAAGAATCCGCAAGGATTTTCTTACTTGTTCCGGCGCTGATTGTTGTTACGTTTCTTTCGCTTGCCGGAATCTCGATTGAATACTTTTCCTCTATCTGCGAGAATATGCTTTCAAGCTTTTCGTTTGTTCCGCCATCGGAATATGCAAGCTCAATGGTTTTTACGGAAACCGCGTTACCGCCGTCCACAAGCTGAGCCTGAACGTCACCCTCGCCGATTACTCCCGAAACGATTTCCTCGATATCGTCCGTGGAAAACTCCGCTCCCTGCATATCAAGCTGAATGGTTGTACCGCCGGTAAAATCGATACCGTAGGAAAGACCGCCGTGGATCAAGAGGCCGACTATGCCGGCAACAACGAGCACCAAGGACACTATAGCAAAATATTTGCTTTTTTCGGTATACTTAAACTGTTTCATTTGCTACACCCCTTTTCACGCCGAACCAGCCGGAACTTTTTATGCCAAAGCCCTTTACCAGAAGCTTTATCATAATCTTTGTAAGAATTATCGCGGTGAAGAAGCTTACCAATGTACCCACACCGAGCGTTACGGCAAAGCCCTTGATGGAGCCGGTGCCGAACACATAGAGCACAACCGCCGCAATCATGGTTGTTATGTTTGCGTCAAAAATCGCAATCATTGCGCGGTTGAATGCGGAATCAATGGATGCGCCGACCGTTTTGCCCGTTCTGAGCTCTTCCTTCAAGCGCTCAAATATGATACAGTCCGCGTCAACCGCCATACCGATTGACAGAACAAGACCCGCTATACCGGAAAGCGTCAGCGTTGCGCCGAGTCTTATCAAGATGATAACGACAAGGTTTGTATATGCGCAAAGGCTGATTGACGCGATAACGCCGGAAAGCCTGTAAACCGCAATCATGAAGATGATAACCAACAGTATTCCTATTCCGCCGGCGATAAGGCTTTTGGAAAGCGCCTCGTCACCCAGGGTGGGGCCGACGCTCTGCAGCTGAGCAACCTCCAGCTTAAAGGGAAGCTGGCCGCTTCTTATCTGTGCGGCGAGCGTATTCGCGGAATCCTTATCGAAGTTACCTGTGATAACGCAGCTTTCGGAATCGATAACCTCCGATACTCGGGGCTCCGACACGGAATCCTCATCAAGATAGATTGCAATATAATTGTTATTGTCCGAAGAATAGCCAAGCACGGTGCTTGTTGCTTCGCGGAAGGTCTCCCTTCCCAAATCCGTAAGCTCCAGTGTTACGAAATACTGTGAGCCGCTTGTTTCGGAAATCTGACCGTAGCTCATCTTTGCATCCTTAACATACTCGTCCGAGCCGTCCATCAGCACATTACCCTCATAATCACGGAAGGTAAGTTGTGCGGTGGAGCCGAGAACGGAAACCGCCTCCGACGGATCGTCGATATTCGGGATTTCTATTCTCACGGTATCATCACCCTGAAGCGCAACCGTTGCGTCATAATAGCTTTGACTGTCCAAGCGGTTCCTCATGATGGACATGACCGTTTCCATCTGTTCGGATGTGGGCGACACGCCCTCCTCCGCCTTAAATTCTATAAGCGAGCCTCCCACCAGGTCAAGCCCTTGCTTAATTCCGTACTCCTCATCAAGAGCATCCGGAAATCTGTAATCGCCGATTGTTACGTCAAACACGCAAACGAAGCATGCCATAAAAATAACCGCAGCGATCAGCAGAAATGCGATAATGTTTTTTGCTCTCATGCCTTTTCCTCCTAAAAAATGTATATCATATTCATTATAGCCCTTAAGTCGGGTTAAGTCAACTAAATTTTTCTCAAATCGGGGAAAAAAATTAAAAATCCGCGTCAAAATCCGCCGCAAAACGTTTTTTCGCCCACCCGCGAAAAAAAAGAAAGGGTCTTCCCTTTCTTTTTAGGTTTACTTTCTTCTTTTTATATTGACCCCGATGATTCCGCCTGCGGCGCCGCCGAGCATCAAAAGCGCCGTCGTCGGCAAAAGTCCTTTATTGAGTCCCGGAAAGCCGAACGCAAGAAAGCCCGTTAAGTAAAGCGTTAATGCGTATGCCGCACCGGTGGCCGTGCCGAGGACAAGTCCGCGCTTTTTGATTTTTTTCGCGCCCAAGGCCGAGGCGAGAAAGACCGACGCAACAGCCGACAGTGTGACAAGAAGCGACGCCGTTTTTTCGCTTACCTCCAAGGCAAGGTATGACGCGGAAATCGCCAAAATCAGCAGTGCGGTCAAAACCAGTGAAATAAGCAGGCTTTTTGCCGTTCCGTATATAATCCCGGCACTGCTTTTAATTTCTTTTTCAGCCATAAAAAAACCTCCCCGATAAATTTATATTCGGGGAAGCTTTCTTTTATTCTTATTTTGCCTCCGGCTCGTCATGCTCCGTCAGGCATCTGCTTATGGAAGATTTCGCAAGCTTAATCTTCGTTTTGTCCGCGGTGGATTCGATTACAACGTAATCATCCTTAACCGTCTGCACCTTTCCGTAAATGCCGCCGATGGTTATAATTTCATCCCCGGGCACGATTGCGTTAATCATTGCGCGCTGCTTCTTTTCCTGCTTTTTCTGCGGAAGGATGAGCACGAAATAAAATACCGCAAAGATCGCCACCATGATAATAAGGCTCGACCAACCGGATGCGCCCGCCTGTGCCTGGCCCGCGGCCTCTCCCGCTGCATAAACGTTCATCATTTTTTTCACTCCTGTTCTCATTAATTTATTTATACTTCCTTCATTATATCATAAGCGCATACATTTTTCAACCGCTTTTTTTAAACTCTTTGTGAATAGAGCGGAATTTTCTCCGCTCTGAAGGCCTCAAACCGCCCTTCGTCCAGCGCCTGTCTTATATCCGCCGCGAGCTTATTGTAAAAATACATGTTATGCTGAACGCAAAGGCGCATTCCGAGCATTTCCTTCGCCTTAAGCAGGTGCCTTATATAGCCTCTCGTGTGCCTTCTGCACGCCGGGCAGCCGCAGTTTGCGTCAATCGGGCTGTCGTCCCTCAGGTATTTGTTATTGTTAAGATTCAAAATTCCCTCGCTCGTGAACAAAAGCCCGTGTCTTGCGTTTCTGGACGGCATAACGCAATCGAAAAAGTCCACCCCGCGCCACACGCCCTCTATTATATTGACCGGCGTTCCGACTCCCATGAGATAGCGCGGCTTATCCTCCGGCATAAACGGCTCCACGTGCTCTATGATATCATACATTTCTTCCGCGGATTCACCCACCGCAAGGCCGCCTATCGCGTATCCCGGGAGGTCAAGCTCCCTTATCGCCTTCATGTGCTCTGTTCTAAGGTCGTTATATGTTCCGCCCTGATTGATTCCGAAAAGCATCTGCTCCCTATTTAAGGTTCCCGGAAGTGAGTTTAAGCGCTCCATCTCCGCCTTGCAACGGTAAAGCCAGCGCGTCGTCCGCTCAATCGAATTTTTGACATAGTCATACGGCGCCGGATTTTCTATGCATTCGTCAAAAGCCATGGCTATTGTCGAAGCAAGATTTGACTGTATTCTCATGCTCTCCTCGGGGCCCATGAAAATCGGCTTCCCGTCGATATGCGATTTGAACGAAACGCCCTCCTCCTTTATTTTCCGCAGGTCCGCAAGCGAGAAAACCTGAAATCCGCCGCTGTCCGTCAAAACCGGACCGTCCCAATTCATGAATCTGCGTATTCCGCCCATATCGCGCACCACATCATCCCCCGGCCGAACGTGAAGATGGTATGTGTTCGAAAGCTCAATCTGACAGCCGAGCGCTTTCAAATCGTCTGAATCGAGCCCTCCCTTTATCGCCGCCGAGGTTCCGACATTCATGAAAACCGGGGTTTCCACCACACCGTGCGGGCATGTAAATCTTCCGCGCCTTGCGCGTTTTTCTTTTTTTATAACTTCAAACATTCTGTCCCTCTTCATCTGTTTTTTTCGCGTGTTTTATCATTACCGCTATCCATATTATGAATTGCCGCGCGGTCAAAGTCAATAGTTTTTTTGTTATTTGCCGTAAAAGTTTTGCCGAAATTCGAAAAAAGCGTTGACATGCTCGCTCCGATGCTATACAATGGTAATCGTAAGTAACCATACGGTAAAAGCGGAAATTCATATAGGTGAGGTGAAAAATACGGACTACACGTGTTTTCGGAAAAATCTCAAGCGTCTGATGTCAAGCAGGGGCTTTACCATGAATGCGCTCGGCAGCGAAGTAGGTATAACCGCCGCGGCTATATCACGTTATCTGTCGGGAAACAGAACGCCGGAATTGCAATACGTCGTAAGGATAGCGGAATACTTCAATGTTTCCGTTGACTGGCTTCTCGGCTTGAACGGAGATAAATTCGAGGTAATGCCGAAGGAAATTCAAGACATTGCGTATCTTTATACCGTTGCTGCGCCTGACGACAGGAGGGTAGTGCAGGCCGTTCTGCGCAAATATATCGAAGAGGAATAGAAGGCCGCTTGTTCTGCGGCAGCATATTGTCAATGCTTTTATACCTCGCTGACGTATTGCACCCGAAATTCAAAGCACCGATCGGTACTTTCACGTGCCGACCGGTGCTTTGTGCAATGTCTTAAATTTTCACTCGGAATGCTTCAGCAAATAAACATAGCATCACCGAAGCTGAAGAAGCGATAGCCGTTTCTTTTTGCCTCCTCGTAGGCATTCATCACCTTTTCTCTCGTAGCGAATGCCGAAATAAGCATCATCAGTGTGGATTTCGGAAGATGGAAATTTGTTATAAGCGCATCCACGGATTTAAACTTATATCCCGGATAAATAAAAATGCTTGTATCCGTTTCGCACGGGGTAACGAGTCCGTTTTCGTCCGCCGCAGACTCAAGCGTTCTGCAGGATGTGGTTCCGACGGCGATAATACGGCCTCCGCTTTTCTTGGCGCGGTTTATTTTTTCCGCCGCATCCTCGTCAATGAAAAAATGCTCCGAATGCATGGTATGCTCCTCTATATTTTCCACCTTAACCGGGCGAAAGGTTCCGAGCCCGACATGCAGTGTTACGAAAGCCGTATCCACGCCCATTTCGCGAATTTTCTTCAAAAGCTCCTCCGTGAAATGCAGTCCCGCGGTCGGCGCCGCGGCACTGCCGGAATATTTGGCATAGACCGTTTGATACATTTCCTTATCTCCGAGCTCCTTTTTTATGTATCCCGGAAGCGGAATTTGCCCCAAACGCTCAAGGACGTTCTCGAAAAGCCCGGAAAATTCAAAACGCACTATGCGGTTGCCGCCCTCCGCAATGCTTAAAATTTCCGCCTTAAGCTCTCCGTTTTCTCCGAAGCAAAAGCGCGCGCCCTCCTTCGCCCTTTTTCCGGGCTTTAACGCAACCTCCCAGTCCGTTGTGTTAATTCTTTTTAAGAGCAGCATTTCGATTGCGCCGCCCGTTTTTTCCTTTGCTCCTATAAGCCTTGCCGGGATAACCCTCGTATCGTTCAGCACGAGGCAATCGCCCGGTTTTAAAAGCGAGGTAACCTCCGAAAACACCTTGTGCTCAATGCTTCCGCTTTCCCTTGAAAGCACCATAAGCTTTGCCGCCGCACGGTCGGTGAGCGGCTCCTGCGCTATAAATTCCTCCGGAAGCTCATAATCAAAATCTTCTAATTTCATCTGTCATTCTCCGTTTCAGTTTATCTCTGTATCGGTAAAATAAAATGTCAATATTTTTTCATAATCAAAGCCCTGCTCTGCCATAAGCATTGCTCCGTATTGGCTCATCCCCACGCCGTGGCCCCAGCCGCTTCCCGCGAAGGTGAAGGATAAATCCCCTCCGCCCGCGTAGGCTCTTCCTTCGCCGGTAAGCACGCTTACCTCGTCCGTTTGCACCGTTATAATGCCGTTTGAGGTGAGCACCTTCACCGGGAGTGCTCCTCCGCTTTTCGAAACGCTGAAAAGCGTGCTGTTCAAGGCTTTCGGCAACGCCGCTCTTATGTTATCCTTGTAATAGCTTTTTTCCCCTTCGGTTCCTGCTATCAAAAGCTCCGTCACATGATTGTTCTCGGAGCGGCTCACCACCGTTACATCCGTTATATCGCCTATATCGATGCCCCTTGATGCCAGTGTGCTTTTTATTTCATCCGCGGTGAACGTAACGCTCCAGTTATAATTCGGAATTCTCGACGCATCCTCGTACGGGTCGCGCTTGCCCTTAAGATACCCAAGCTCCGCCACCCAAACATTTTCACTGCTCTCACTGTAGCCGCCGTTGCTGGAATAATAATAGCACTGAACCGGCTGTCCCTTATATAAAAGAAGCTTTCCGGCCGTTTCGTCCACAGCCTGCCTTATTTTTTCACCCTCACTGTCATATGCTCCGTATGCCTGGCAATGAACACCGTTGCAAAGGTCAAACCCATCGGCCGAATGCCTGCCGATGGACATTACCGCATAGTTTCGTGCCGCCACCGCCTGCGCCTTAAGCGCCTCAATCGGGAAGCTTTCCGACATTTCGCGTCCGACCACTCCGTAAAGATAGTCCTCCAAGCCAAGCACATTCACAATCAATATACCGTCCGCCCCGGCGATGAGCTTAATATCACCGCGGTAAAGCTTGCCGGCGCACTCTATAAATTCGCCGCCCTTGAAAAAATCCACCTCTGCCTCTTCGGCGTCTTCGCCGTTGCAAACCAGTGTTCCCGAAGCCGAAAGCGTGACATTCACGCTTTTCTCCAAATAATAGGGGCCCTCTTCACCGTTTTCGGCAAATGCCGCATATGTATAAATTCCGCCCTCGGCATAAAGCTTAACCTCCGACGCGGGGCTTGATGCGTTAATGCCGATTCTGACCGTTTCCGGAACTGCCGCCGCGGCGGATATCGCCGTCGAAAACACAAACAACACGGCGGCAAACAATATTTTTTTCATTCTGTTTTTCTCCCCGCCGTTTTATTTGATTTCATAATATCCCTTTACCATCACAAAAAGCTTGCTTACGGCTTTAACGCTTCGCCCGTCACTCCTCGGGCAGATAAGGTGATGATTTGCCTGCACGACCTCGCCCGCACCGACATCGCAGCCGTCCGTAACATCGGTAAATCCGCCGGCGGCATCTGAGGAAAGCACAACCCTTCCCTCGCCGCTTCTTAAAATCATTTCCGTGCTTGCCCCCAAGGCGATGGCTTTCCCCGCGGGAACCTCCACAACCTCAAACGAGGAGCCGGCAGACGACACCGCTTCATCAACATAGGGCATTACAACTTCTGTTATATAGCTTAATGATATTAAAGGGTCGGCATCCGTGCCCGCCACTCCCGTCAAAAACGCAAGCGACGGTATGGCGACAAGCGCCGCCGCAATTATCTTTTTTCCGTATTTCTTCTTCATGCTTAATGTTCCTTTCTTTAAGATGCTATGCTTCGCCGCCCGTCAAGCCGAAGCTGACATAAAGCGCTTCGTTAACGCTCTTCATGCGCTCCGAATCCAGATGCCCTATTTTTTCGCGAAGCCTTTTTTTATCTATTGTTCTTATTTGCTCCAGCAAAAC
>CAZRUB010000058.1:0-8337 GCA_964603185.1 uncultured Ruminococcus sp. | reverse complement strand
GCCTTGCGCAACCAAAAATCTGCTCTCTCAAAATTCTGCGACCTGAAAATGATGGGATTTTGAGCAGATTTTGGTGCGGAGGGTGCAGATGGGCTTGTCGCCCATCAAAGCCGACAAGCCAAAAGATGCCGAAATTACGCTTTTTCAGGCGGGTTCGGATTATTATCTTTCGGCTAAGCGAAAAGCCTCACTTCAGCGAATTTAACGCTTTATCAATTCTGTCAATAAGACGCTCTTTTCCCAAGATCTTAAATACGCTGTACATATCGGGGGAATTTGTTCTTCCGCACACGGCAATTCTCAAAATCATCGAAACATCGCCGACATGCCCCTTAAAGCCCTCGGGATTTTCCTTGTATGCCTTAACGTCCTTGCAAAAGCCGTGCTTTTCCGAAAGCTCCCTGATTTTTTCAAACCAAGCGTTGTTATCATCCTCCTCGGAGTAAATATTTTTATACTCCGTCAGAACAGCTTCAATATCAGCCTTGCTTATATCAGAGTCAAACGTGTAGTCCGGCACGAAAAGGTCATCGAAGAAAAAGTCCATATAGCCCTTAACCTCGCTCCAAATTCCGAAGTCCTTTCTGGGCTTCTTTCCGCCGCGGCCGATTTCAAGGATTTTTTTCGTATAAACCTCATCTCGTGTGAAAAGCTTGTAAAATTCCTCGTCATATTCTTTTGCCCAAGCGCTGACCTCGGAATAAACCTCCTCGGCGGTAAGGCGGGAAACGTAATTTTTGCTTACATCGTTCAATTTCACAATGTCAAAAAGCGCCCCCGAAACACTCATCTTCTTATACTGAAATTTATAGTCCCTCGCACTCATCGTGGGATTTTGCCTTCTCCAATCCTCAAACCCTGAATTTAAGAGCGTTAAAATATATTCGTATACAGCCTCCGAGGGATAGCCCTCAGAAGCGTAAAACGTAAGTGCTGCCTCCGGGTCCTTACGCTTAGAAAGCTTTCTCTTGCTTTCCCCTTCCGCCTTCATAAGCGGAGAAACATGAAGATACTTAGGCGCACGCCATCCCATGGCGCGGAAAAGCTGAAGATGAAACGGAAGCGTTGAAAGCCACTCATCCCCGCGCACAACGTGTGTTGTACCCATAAGCCGGTCATCCACAACATGCGCGAAATGGTAAGTGGGAATACCGTCTGACTTTAGGAGCACATGATCCATATCGTTCTCCGATACCTCAAGCTCACCCTTTACCAAATCCTTGAATTTTATTTTATTTTCCGCATTGCCCTCACTTTTGAAGCGGAGCACGAAGCTTTTGCCTTCTTCGATGTTTTTCTTTATTTCTTCGAATGAAAGCTCTCTGCACCTTGCCCATTTGCCGAAATATCCGAAATTGCTTTTTTCCTTTTCCTGCTCCTCATGAATTCGGACAAGCTCATCCTCACTGCAGAAGCACGGATATGCCTTTCCCTCTTTAACAAGCTGCTTTGCGAAGGTTTTGTATATTTTTTCACGCTGACGCTGACGGTAGGGGCCGTACGCTCCGTTATCTCCGTCAATTACTGCGCCTTCGTCGAATTTAAGCCCGAAGCTTCCGAACGCCTTCATAATAACCTCTACCGCGCCGGGCACCTCTCTCTTCGCGTCGGTATCCTCGATACGAAGATAGAACACACCGCCGGACTGGTGAGCCATACGCTCGCTCGTTATAGCGGGAAACAAATTTCCGAAATGCACAAAGCCCGTGGGGCTGGGGGCAATTCTCGTAACAAGCGCGCCTTCCGGAAGATTTCTTTCCGGATACATTTTATAAATATCCTCGGGCACAGAGTCAATATCGCCGAACAAAAGCTCAGCCAATGCCTCATAATCCATTTTAACCTCTCCTTATTTCAATTCTCCTATGAATTTTTCAAGACGGTCAAGACCCTTTTTGATGTTTTCCATGCTCGTTGCATACGACCATCTTACGAAATCATCGTTTCCGAAGCCCGAGCAGGGTACAACGGCAACAAGCTCCTTCTCCAAGAAAAGCTCTGCGAAATCGTCCGATCCGTTTATCCTTCTGTCGCCGTATTTTTTCCCCTTAAGCTTTGAAATGTTCATCATTACATAGAAAGCACCCTCGGGCTTCAAGCACGAAACTCCGTCAATGTTGTTCATACGCTCCACCATATAAAGTCTTCTTTCGTTGAAGGCTTTCTTCATTTCGTAAACACTGTCTTTAGAGCCTGAAAGCGCCGCTATCGTTGCTGCCTGCGCAATTGAATTGGGATTTGATGTATAGTGACTCTGAACATTTGCCATAAGCTTGGTGATTTCCTTGCTTGCCGCAGTATATCCTATTCGCCATCCCGTCATGGCATAAGTTTTAGATACGCCGTTTACAACAATTGTCCTGTCCTTCATTCCGTCAATTGTAGCAATCGAAGCAGGACGCTCCATATCATATATAAGCTCCTCGTATATTTCATCCGAAATAACGTAAAGGTCGTGCTTTTTAACAACTTCAGCAATTTTTTCAAGTTCCTCTTCCCTGTAAACCATTCCCGTGGGATTGGAGGGCGTGTTCAATATAACTGCTTTTGTTTTGGGTGTAACAGCCGCCTCAAGCTCCTCCGCGGTAAACTTAAAGTCGTCTTCCTCCCTTGTATTTATAACAACCGGAACACCGTCCGATATTTTCACCATTTCCTTATAGCTTACCCAATAAGGAGCTGAAAAAATAACCTCATCACCGGGATTCACAACCGCTCCCAAAGCGTTCATCAAGGAATGCTTTGCACCATTGGATACAACAATATTGTCAGTATCGTAATCAAGACCGTTATCTTCCTTAAACTTACGGCATATAGCTTTTTTAAGTTCAACCGTGCCCGACGCGGGTGTGTATTTTGTTGCACCGCCGTTAATTGCCTCGATCGCCGCATCCTTTATATGCTGAGGAGTATCGAAATCGGGTTCTCCGGCACCGAAGCCTACAACATCCTCACCCGCTTTCTTCATTGCCTTATATTTTGAATCAATCGCCAGCGTTGACGAAGGGCTGACCGATTTATACTTTGCGCTCAATTCCATAAAAAATCCTCCCGAAAATATTTTCTCAAATATTAATTATACATTATTTCGCGTTTTTTTGCAATAGTTTTATGGTAGATTTCCCTTCAAAACGCGCAAAAAATTTTCGCCCGCTATCTTTTCCGCCACATCCGCGCCGTAAAGCATGTTAAGTTTTTCGCAAATTGTATAAAGCGACCGCGTCCCGCAGATTCCGTCCGGAAGGCTGTCGATCCCGTCGAAGTCCGTTCCGAAGCCTATATTATCCTCCCCTCCGAGCGAAAGAAAATGGTCGATATGTCGTATTATATCGTCCGCACACGCTTTTTTTCCCGCGCCCTCCTCCTTAAGAAATTTCGGATAGAAATTAATCCCCAAGCAGCCTCCGTTTTCTTTTAAAAGCAAAAACTGCTCATCGGTTATGTTTCTCGGAACGTTTACCAATGCTCTTGAGCATGAGTGTGACACGATAACCGGCTTTTTCGCAATCGACAAAGCCTCGTAAAAGCTTCTGTCGCCCATGTGCGACAGATCCGCCGTTATACCTGCTTCTTCGCATGCGGCAAGAATTTCCCTGCCGAATTCTTTCAGACCTCCGTCCTTCGACAGTGCCGCACCCGCAAGGCAGTTTTCTCCGTTCCACGTAAAGGTCAATATTCGAACACCGCGCTCAAAAAGCTTAAAAAGCCGCTCTTTTTTCCCTTCCAGAAGGTCGCCGCCCTCAACCGCCAAAATCGAATACGCCCCGTCACGGATATTTTCAACGTCCGCCCGCGTTTTTATCTTGAAAAAGCCCGTGAGCTTATCATAGGTATCGATTAATCGGCTCACTCTTTCGGCGCAGTCGCCGTTTTCCCCTATAAACGCGGCAAAGACCTGAATGTATTTTCCCTTTATCGCGCTCCCGTCAAAATGCGTGTGCTTCTCGCCCTCCGTCCATTTTCCCAGTGTATCGGCATGACAATCAAAAATCAGCATCATTAATCCTTTCCGTCACGCTCATAAAGCGTTTTGTTTTCGATATGAAATCGGCAACGACGGAGCAAAGCAAAAACGAAATCGGAAGAGCCGCGGCAGCGACAATTTCATTTTCCGAAATAGCGGCAAATATAAAAAATATCACTATCGGCAATATATAAGAAAGAGCGGCGAGGAAAAAAGCCTTACCCGAGGAAAGCGAAATATACACATTCTCCCCCGGAAGTGCCCCACACTTATTTATTACCCGTGCTTTGACAAGCCTTTGCTTTTCGCAGCTTCCGCACGAATCGCAATCTCCGGTGCATGCCGATGTTTTCTTTATTTCAACTACGGCGTATTCTCCTTCTGCGGAAATAACCTTGGCCCATGTCCTCATAAAATCTCCCTTCCGCCAAAATAACGCAGCATATGCTACGTTATTTTCACATAAAGCTCTCTATCAATATTTTAAGTCCTATTATTATAAGCACAGCTCCGCCGATGGTTTCTGCCTTTTTTTCGAAATATCCGCCAAGCCTTTTTCCCGCCATTGCTCCCACGAACGAGCATACAAACGCAACAATGCCTATGATTCCGGAAGCAAAGTAAACGTAGCCTTTTTCATATCCTCCCGTCATGGCAAGGCTTAAGCCTACCGCCAATGCATCAAGGCTTGTCGCAACCGCCTGCAAAAAAAGCTCCCACGTGCCCAGCGATTCCTTCTTTTCCTCATCGTCCGCCTTTTCGTCGTTTTCGATTTTGTTCGCCTCAATTATCATTCGCACGCCCAGGAATACAAGAATCGCGCACGAAAGCCAGGGTGCGAGCTCTCCCACGAAGCCTACTACTCCGCCGCCCATGAAAAAGCCCAAAAGCGGCATCACAAACTGAAAGACTCCGAAAAAAAGACCCATCCTGATTCCGTCCGTCACACGGCAATTTTTAAGCCTTATCCCGTTTGTCACGGAAACTGCCAGCGCATCCATCGCAAGGCTCAGCGCTATTAAAAAAAGTGTAATAAAATTCATCGTTCAAGCCCCTTAAGATATTCCCACGCCGCCGATAACTGTCGGTCGTTCGTCACATAAAGCTTACCGTATTCCACACTGTTCAGATATGCAAGAAAGTCAATATCCGCCTTAACTGTCGGATCTGCGCCGTATGCGGATTTCATAAGTGCAATCGCTTCCATTGTTTCATCGTCCGCCTTTTCGTCCGCTTCATCCATAAATCCGAGCACGCAGAGCCTTTGCTCTATCGCAAGGACATTTTTGCCCTCGGAGCCCGCCTTCACCTCGTTATCAAAATCAACAGGCTCCAGCTCCTCCTCTTTAACCTGTATGTATGAGTTTTGAAGCTCCACATCCGGGTTTATATGGTTTTGCGCAACATCCTGCTTGTTTGCCGTGTAATATTTTCCTATTGTCAGCTTTATCGCGCCGCCGTTTCTTAATGCGGCGGTTGTTTGAACCGTTCCCTTTCCGAAGGATTGCTCCCCGAAAAGCTTGCCTACCCCGGTATCCTGTATGGTTCCCGACAAAAGCTCCGCTCCGCTTGCCGTATTTCCGTTAATCAGTACCGCCAAACGATATTTCGGATTTTTATTATCGGAATAGAAGGTTTCCAGCTTTTCCGGGTCCTTATAATCAATATATCCCACAACGCCCTCCGGAACAAACATGGAGCATATATTCACCGTGGCGTCAAGATATCCCCCTCCGTTATCGCGAAGGTCAAGCACTATCTTGGTTATGCCCTCATTATCGATTTCTTTAAGGGCCTTCTTCATAAACACATCACTGTTTAACGTAATGGAGGTGAAAGAAATATACGCCGTTTCGTCATCCAGCTTTTTCCATGAAACAGTGCTTTCTTCCACATTTGCACGTATAATATCAAAATATATCGGCAAGCTCTCACCCTCGCGCTTTATTCCTATTTTCACGGCGGTTGCTTCGTTTCCCTGTATTATCTCGGAAATATCCGATATGCTTTTTCCCGATACATCCTGTCCGTCAACGCTTGTTATTATGTCAAGCTTTTTAATTCCCGCCTTTTGGGCAGGAGAATGCTCCAAAACGTCTATCACTGCCGCGCCGCTTTTTACCTTCCTCACAAGAACGCCTATACCGCAAAGCGATGCCGTAAGAGCGCCCGTAAAGTCGTCATATTCCTCCTTTGTGAAATACCTGGTATAGTCATCAAGACTTCCGAGCATCGCCGAAAGGACATTATCCATGCTTGTATCGTTGTTGTCGAAAATATATTCCAGCGCGCGGTTTTTAAGCTGCTCCGCCGTGACTCCGAATTTATAATTTTGCTCGGCATAAATCGCTATCTGGTTTATAAGGTTAAATCCGTCAAGCTCCTCGGCAAATGTCGGACATATAAACGACACCGAAAGAATTAAAGCAATAAGCAATGCAGTTATTTTTTTTCTCACAGGGTCCGCCTCCGTTCTATATATTTATGTTATTATACCACTTTATATCACCTAAGGTCAACAGGTAAATGCATTTCTGATAATATTTGCCTCTTCAACCTTAATTTTCCCCTTTTCATTCACCGTCCCGACAATTTCAACCACATCAAAGCGACACTGCGGCACGTTCCTTCCCAGCATTTCAAGATAGCAGCTTGCCGCATATATCAGCTTTTTCCGCTTATACAGGCTTACATATTCCGCCGGGGCACCGTATTCCTTCGTTTTGCGCATTTTAACCTCTACAAAAACCAACGTACCCTTATCCGAGGCGATAATATCTATTTCGCCGCCGCGAACCGTGAAATTTTTTTCTATAATTTTATAATGCGCTTTTTTCAGCAGCTTTTCGGCGTAAGCCTCGCCCTTTATACCTATCTCTCGCATAATATGTTTTTCAAAAAAGACCTTCTGTGTATCTCACACGGGCCGTACTTTTTTATAAGCTCAATATGCCTTGCCGTGCCGTATCCCTTATGCTTTTCAAATTCATATTCGGGATATCTTTTTGCCATCTCAAGCATATATCTGTCCCTCGAAACCTTTGCAAGAACGGATGCCGCCGCTATGGCCATTGAGAGCGAATCTCCCTTCACGACAGCCTCACAACGCTCCTCCATACCGCGGATTTTAATATTGCCGTCAACCAAAATCAGCTCCGGCTTTACGCTTAATTTATCAATCGCACGCCGCATTGCAAGAAAATTCGCCGACAGAATGTCCGTTTCCTCGATTTCGGAAACGCTCGCCGTGCCAACCGCCCATGAAAGTGCTTTTTCCTTTATAACGTCAAAAAGCAGCTCTCTCTTTTTTTCGGACAGCTTTTTCGAATCGTTAAGTCCTTCCACTACGGCTCCGCGCTCCAATATAACGGCGGCGGCGTAAACATTACCTGCCAGCGGTCCTCTTCCCGCCTCATCAACTCCGGCAAAAACGCTTATGCCTCTGTCATAATAAGCCGCCTCAAACTCCCGCATTCTGTTTTGGCGTTCCGCCTCTTTCTCAGCTTTAATCATATATGCTCCTCCGGAAAATCAAAGGTTATCTTACCCAAAAGTCCGCCTCTAAACTCATCTAATATCATATTCGCAGCACGCTCGGTATTAATTTCTCCGCCCGAAATAACAAATCCGCGTTTTTTTCCTATAAGCTCGGTTATTTCATAGCCGTGCAAATCGGCAAATTCCGAAATTTTATAGCGCTCACTCAAATTCTCCGGGTAGTTATCGCGCATAAACTCCAGAAAATAATGGCAAAGCTCCTCAATATCAACCACATCATCCTTAACCGCGCCGGTATATGCAAGGCGGCGCGCCGCCTCCTCATCGGAGAATTTGGGCCACAAAATCCCCGGGGTATCCAAAAGCTCAAATCCTTCCGCCAGCCTCACCCACTGCTTGGAGCGTGTTACCCCCGGCCTGTCCGCAACAAGCGTAACGGCTTTTTTCGAAAATCTGTTTATGAACGATGATTTTCCGACGTTCGGCACGCCCACTATCATAAGCTTAACCGAACGCGCCTTGATTCCCTTTGCGCGGTCACGTTCGGTTTTTTCTTTCATTATTTCGCTGATTTTCGGATAAATTTCCTTCATTCCGCTACCCGTGACCGCGTTGATAAAAACGGCGTTCTCCCCATAATACCGCTGCCATTTTCTGTTCATTGCGGGGTCGGACAAATCCGATTTGTTCAAAAGCGTGAGCAACGGTTTTCCGCCGCAAAGCCTTAATATATCGGGATTTCGCCCGGATACGGGAATTCTTGCGTCTACCAGCTCCAGTACAACATCAACAAATTTCAAATTTTCCGCAATCATTCGCTCCGTTTTGGCCATATGCCCCGGAAACCACTGTATATTCAAAGGCTCTTCCTCCTT
>CAZRUB010000057.1:0-8347 GCA_964603185.1 uncultured Ruminococcus sp. | reverse complement strand
ACAAATATTCTTCGTATTTCTTTATGAGTTCATTTGTTATTATTTTCATATTGACAGCCCTCCTTTTGTTTTTAGCTATATTTTATCTCAGCTGCCAATACTTTTGAAGATTTTGTTCTTCGGTGAATGGCGAGCTGTTTACGAGCTATTCAAAGGAAGGAAATATTCTCCCGGCGATGCAATCATTTTTTACTTGAAAAATTTCCGCTTACGTTGTATAATGTTTTATATGATTTAAAAATGCGAAAGGATTGTTATTATGGATTTTATTAAGCAAAGCTCAAAATATAATCTCGTTGCTCTCGGTGAAATTATGCTGCGTCTTTCCTCCGCGGACTGTCGGATGCTTTCGCAAAGTGACGTTTTCCGAAAGCATATCGGCGGAAGTGAGCTTAACGTGATTTCAAGCTCCGCAAGGCTGGGCGGTATCAGCGCGGCAATGCTTACAAAGGTTCCCGAAAACACACTTGGCCGCATGGTGGCAGAAACAATAAGAGGCGGCTCTGTTTCCGACGAATACGTTGTTTACGACTCATCGCCCGCGCGCCGCCTGGGACTTTATTATTATGAAAACGGCGCATATCCCAGGAAATCCTCCGTGGTTTATGACCGCGCGGGAAGCTCCGTATGCTCGCTTTCCGCAAACGAAATTTCAGAAGACATTTACTCCCAAACCGGCATTTTTCACATAAGCTCCATCACGCTTGCCTTATCGCCGTGTCTTCGCGAAACCGCGCTTCACGTAATTAAGAAAATGAAGGAAAACGGCGCCGCTGTAAGCTTTGACGTGAATTACCGCGCCGCTTTATGGAGCGAGGAGGAGGCCAGAAGCGTTATCGAAAGTGTGCTTCCCATGGTTGATATTTTGTTTGTTTCCGAGGAAACCTCCAGGAGAATGTTTCAAAAAACAGGTACGCTTGAAGAAATCCAGAAAAGCTATGCCGATGAATACGGCTGCAAAATTGTCGCAACCACAAGGCGCGAGGTTGTAAGCCCCACATGCCACAACTTCGGCTCCGTTATATATTCGGGCGGAAAAAGCTATACCGAGGAGCCTTACAAAGGCATCAACGTAACCGACAGAGTGGGAAGCGGAGATGCCTATGTGGGAGGCGTGCTTTATTCGCTTTTGACCTCGGATGACATTTCGCGTGCGGTTTCGTTCGGAAATGCGCTTTCGGCAATAAAGAACACCATTCCCGGCGATATGTCCCCCACGTCGCTTCCCGAGCTTTGCGCGGTTATCGACTCTCACAAGAAAACAGGCCCTCAGGACGAAATGGTTCGTTAGTCAAAAGATAGTTGACAAGAAATAATCAACGCTCCCGACTCATATAAGTCGGGAGCGTTATTTTTATTTTGTTATTATGATTTCCTGCGTTTCCGCAACCCACTGAACCGTATAGCCGAGATTCTCGGAAATAAATCTGAGCGGCACGAAGGTTCTCGAATCCTTTATCTGCGGAACACTTCTTAACGTATAGCGTACTCTGCCGTGAGCATTATTCGTAACATAAACGATATTGTTGAAAATCTGCATTTCAATTATCTTACCGTCCGCAGTTACTTTAATACGGTTGTACTCACCGTCCCACTCGAATTCCGCTCCCATCTGCTCCAAAAGTCCGCGGAGCGGAATCTGAGTGTATCCGCCGTCAATGTACGGAGCAACATCGGTTTCTACCTCTCTTTCTCCGTCATCGTCCTTAATTTTTATTATCTTTGAGCCTATCTTAAGGGTATATTCCGCCTTATTTTCCTCAACAGAATCAGCCAGACGCTCATAGAACGAAAGCTCACAGCAGGTTGCATATCCGTTTACACCCTTGGAAATTTCAAACTCATAGTAGCGTGCATTTACCGGCTCGTCGAACTCAATTGCATGAGGCTGACCGTCCGCGGGAATCTCCGCATTCTCCAAAACAAGCTCTAAATTTTCCGGGTCGTCTCCCGCCCAGATACTGTAATCCTGCCACGTTCCGTTTACGGCACCGTTGGCATCCTTTCTGGGATAGTACATAATCTGCGATACACTGTGCTTGGCACCCAGGTCTACCGAAAGCACGAAGGGATACTTGCCCTTGTCGTCCGGATGCGAATGCCACGCACTTCCTATATCACCGTCGACCACAAGCTTGCCCTCATGCCCCGCTCTCCACACGCTGGAGGCGGTTGCGGTCATTTCATCCGTGGATATTTTTATGAGCCTGTTCCCGTTATAATTCTCCAAAAATTCGTTGTAGTCCGAAAATGTTTCAAACTCTTCGTTTTCCGACAAAAGATCAAGTTCTGCCGTTACGGCATATCCGCTCTGAGCGTCCGTCACCTTAAACATTACTTTTTTAACGGCGGTGTTACCCAAAAAGCTTACCGTTTTCTCTGCGGCATTATTATCGAACCGTCCTTCCGAAATCTTAAACCACTCACCGTCATCAGACTCGGCAATGTAAAACTCGTAAGCCAAAACCCTTCCGCTACTTTCGCTTCTCGGCGTATATGAAAAGCCCGATATTACCGTGGTTTCGGGAAGTGCTATCTCAAGAGTATGCGGACAGGTTTCAATCGATAAAATCGTTCCCTGGCCGTCATCGGTATAGTCCGTATGCCAGATGGTTTCCGTCCTTCCGTCAACAGCGTATCTTGCCGGATAATGCCCCTTTGCCGATGATGCCGTTGCCGTCCATCCGGATTTATCGCGGATTTTTTCTCCGTCCTTCTGCGCTTCCTTTTTAACGCCTTCCATTCCGGGATATCCTTCTTTTCCCTCATGAAGGTAAAATTCGGCGCACGAGCCGTAATTATAATTGGACTCCGTTATTTCGAATACGACCTTTTTAACCTTTATATTGAATCCGAAATCGACAAACTTCGTTCGCTTGTTATTATCCATTGTGCCGTAATAAATTTTTTCTTCTTTGCCGTCGTCCGTTTCGGAGGCGTATATATTGTACGCGGTAACAATTCCGGTGGGATTATCGTTTCTGGGAACATACGAAAATCCCGAAATCACTTCCGCCTTAGGAAGCGTAAACGTAAGTCTGTAGGGTGGCATATCCCTGTTTCCGTCATTGTCATAGCTTGAATGCCAGTAGGTTCCTACGTTTCCGTCAAGCATCCGCTCCGGCATCCAGTTTTCCACGGGATGAACCGACGATGACGTAACAGTCCAGCCCTCGCGCGGAAGCGTCGGTGCCATATCCTCCTCCGAAGCACCCGAAGCCCCTATTTCAATGCTCTTACCGAGGCTTGCTTCCTTTATTGTTTTCGAAACTGCGCCCGAGGGCACCAAAAGATTAAATTCCGCACAGGTTCCGTAGTTGTAGTTTCCCGCCAATATTTCGAAAACGACCGTTTTTGCGCTGATGTTGTAGCCGAAGCTTACGTTCTTAATCTCCTTGTCGCCTTCAAAGCTTCCGGAATAAATAAGCTCCGCCTTGCCGGTATATTCGTCCGACACATAGAAATTATATTCCGTAACAATTCCCGACGGATTGTCCTGCCTGGGTGCATATGAAAATCCCGAAAATTCTGTCATATCCGGCATTGTGAGAGTCACCGTCATGGGCGGCTTGTCAATCGGAGTTCCGGACTCATCATAATTTGAATGCCAATAGGTATCGGGATTTCCGTCAATCATTCTCTCCGGCGGCCAGTTGGGATTGGTATGGATAGATGACGCCGTAATCTCCCAGCCCTCACGCGATACATAGTCATATGCCTCGGAAATAACCGCGAAGGAGGCTGTGAGCATTATCGCAAGCAGTAACGATATTATTTTTTTCATTGCATTCTCCCCCTTTACGCTATATGCCAAAGCACATTTTTCACGGCATCCCGATCAAGCGTGCCTTCCGAAATTGCCCATGCTCCGTCGATGCTTTCCACGGTGTATCCGTAGCAATCGGCTATCATGCTTAAAGGCACGTAAATCATTCCGTCCTTTACGGTTGCGGGAATGCTTGTGTACCCGACTTTTCCGTCAACACGGATTTCAAGCCCTCCGAAGCTGTTGCATGCCCAGTGCGAGTCCACTTTTCCGTCAATCAGTCTGCTCCGTTTAATGTAAATGAGATTAAGCGAAGCATCGTAATAAACCTTGCTTTTACCGTTTCCGAGTATTTCCTCCGCCGTGCTCATCGGAATGTAAAGCGTTCCGTTTTCTTCAAATGCGGTTATGCGCGTATCCTTGTCATACACGTTCATTTTGCCGCCGGAAACGATCATCTTTTTCGCGCCGGCCTTTAAAATTGAAGTTCCCTTAAGCGCTTCTCTTTCTTCATCGGTCAGCGCCGTCTGTCCTTTTTCGGTATAAAGATAGTTAAATCTTCCGACCGGTGCCGCATTTCCTTCCGTATAGAAAAGCATTATATCGCCGTTATGCGCGATGTTATCCGTCCACTTAAACTCAAACTCTCCGCTGTAGCCTATCGTTTCTCTCGGCACCTTTAACATCATGGTATCTCCGTTAATCTCATAAGCCGCGGTGCCTATCGCTCCCTTGGAAATCCAGTCGCCCGTCAAAGCATATACCTTGCCCGAAGCAATAAGATAATCATAGCCTTCCCAACCGGTCGCATAGTTGCGGTCGGAATTTATATAGAGGTTAAGAACGTTTTCATCCTTGTGCTTTATATCCTCTTCAGTTTTAACATAGAAGTAAACATAATCCGAGTCGCGCGCTACCTTTGCACGTGAAATCGAATTTAACACCTCCGTGGTGTAAACATAATTCTCGTCCGACTGATATTTTTTATAGCCCTTCGCGTTACGCTCATAAGCACCGTAATCGTTTATGTATTCCGGTAAAACGTCCGCCCACTGCCGGGGAGAGCCCGCTATATCAACAGTTACCTCACCGCTTGCGGCAGGTGCGGGACGAACGCCCTTATACTTTCTTATAAAGTCAACCAAATGCAAGTAATAGTCGTCCTTCAAAATTCCCTTTGAAGGCTCAAAATCACGGCTTTTTTCATCATTGAAAAGGTCAATAAAAGCGTTTCTCGCATCGCCGTACGTGTCCGACCTTTCAGTAGTCCATTCGTTCCAGCCGTCAACAAAGCAGAATTCCGGGTCAATTTCCAAAACTCTCGAAGCCTGCTCGCGCATGAAATATGCTTCGTGAACCGCTTCCTCGCGATAATCCTCACCGAACGCCTCGGTGTAATTTTTGCCCTTCGTATAGTCCTCGGAAAATACGCCCGTCTTGGAGTTTCCGAAAAGATATGACTCATTTATCGCCATACCCAAGTTCACGCACTCCGTTCTGCCGTTTTCCTCCTTGCCCCATTCGGGCTGGGGGTAGTTTACAAGCCAGTGCCAGTAGCCGGTAGCCTTCGGGTTGTTGCCGTAACGGTCGCCGTTTTCTCTGAACGTAAAGAAATTCAAAATCTCATTTGCAAGAGCAACCTCTTCCGGATCCTCACTGTTTGCACCATTTAAATCGTTATAATATTCCGTCTGTATCAATAACGGCTTTCCGTCCCAGTAATACCACAAATCCTTGTAATATTCATTATAACAAAGGTTAAAATAAACCGCCTTTAACATCCGGTATTTGTTCGGAAGCGTGCCACCCATCTGCATATAGCAGCTTATCTTGGGAACATTCACGCCGTCTTCTCTTGCGTCATGATATGCCTTCAGCATAACGTTAAGTGCTTTTGCAACTATAAAGTCGCCGTTTGTATAGTCCAAGAACACAACGTCAATACCCGCGTCCGCCATAAGCTCCGCCGACTTTCTGTAGTGCCAGTAGTCTGTATCATCATAAAATCCGTATACAGGCTCCCCCCACCATGCCGGACCGGATATAGGCCATGCGTCATGCCTATACTCACTCTTAGCTACCGGATATTTTTCGATAATTTCCGACGCTATATAAGCTTCTGTATTATGTATGTGCCAGTCATGATAGAACATGCCCACTTCATGGGTGCCCTCTTTAACTGCGCCGGTTTCCTCATAATCGGCAAGCCTAACACCGTAAGCGTTAGTAGCCGTCCATGTATCTGCATAATTGTCAATAAGCTTATCATCCGAAACAGGCGTAAGCGCCTTCGGGTCCTTCCATTCTTCACCCGACAGAACAAGCTCATACACCTTAAGATATTTGGAATGTGAATAATTCTGCTTAAGATAAAGCTTGTGCTTTCCTGTCACTCCGGAAAGGTTTGTTCCGTAATATGTAGGCTCGTCACGCTGTTCGTTTATAACGATATAGCCTATGCATTTCCCTTTTAACGGGTCGTCAATATAAAGCCTGAACGCTTCACCGTTCTCATAATACATATAGCTTATATTGGCTTTAATTCTAATGGATTTTATACCTGTAAAATCCACCTCTCCGAATCCGGCGTACCCGCCCTCGTCAAATCCTGACAGAGCCTCGTCAGAAACCGAAATTCCCGACTTGGCTTTTTCCGTCACGTCCTTCGGAAAAAGCGTCCGTTCGCTCGCATGCACTGCCATTCCCATTGCAGAATACGCCATAAGTACAGCAAGCATGCATGATAAAATTTTCTTCATATTTTTTCTCCTTCCCGAATGTTTTCTATTTTATTATACCACCCCCCCAAAAAAAGTCAATGTACATTTAATTTATTAATGTATTATTCGGTTTTCCCAAATCTGACAATTAACAACAAAAGCTCCTATCGACTTTAACGCATTTTGGGGATATAATTATTTTAAGGAGGCTTAAACCATGCAATTTTTTGATGACAAATTCACGGAAAGCGCGAAACATATTTTATCACTGGCGCAATATAATGCCGAGCTTATGGGGCTCGGCTGTGTGGGAAGCGTGCATCTTCTTATAAGCCTTACGGAGGAGGAAGGCACCCCCGCGTATAAATATCTTGCCGCTCACGGTATAACAAAAAGCGTTGTTATGCAAAAAATCAAGGCTCTGTCCCTTCCGTATACAAAAATCGGAGCCGTCACCGAATATTCCCCGGGAATGAAAAGACTTTTGGAAATAAGCTTTACGGAAGCAAGAACGCTTAAGCTGAACCGCATAAGCTCCGAGCATCTGCTTCTTGCCATATTGCACGACGGAAGAACAACCGCATACCGAATTTTATCGTCGCTCGGAATAAGCCTTGCCTCATATTCGGATATATCCGAAGCCTTTGACATCGAATATTCCAAGCCCGCGGAAAATATCGATCCCGTTCCCAAAAGCAGCTTAAGCCCATCATTAATCAAATTCAGCCGCAACCTCACATCCATCGCCGCAAAGGAAGGCTTCGACCCCGTTATAGGTCGTGAAGCGGAGATAGAGCGTATAATACAGATATTGATACGCAGAACGAAGAACAATCCCTGTATCATCGGCGATCCCGGTGTGGGAAAAACCGCCGCCGTTGAGGAGCTCGCTCACCTTATAGCTTTGGGAAGGGTTCCCGAGCCCTTGAAGGGTAAATGCATATTGGCGCTGGATCTTTCGCTTATGATTTCCGGTGCAAAGTATCGCGGCGAATTTGAGGAGCGCTTGAAATCCGCTGCCGACGAAGCCGAAAAAAACGGCAACATAATACTTTTCATCGATGAAATTCACACAATCGTAGGCGCTGGTGCCGCAGAAGGAGCAATTGACGCGTCCAATATTTTAAAGCCCGCCCTTGCCCGCGGTGCCATTCGTTTAATCGGCGCAACAACGCCTTCCGAATACCGAAAATACATCGAAAAGGACCCTGCCCTGGAGCGCCGCTTTCAGCCTGTTGTCTTTAATGAGCCGAGTGTTGAAGAAACCGTAAAAATTCTTACCGGCCTTAAGCCGAAATACGAAGCATTTCACTGTGTTTCGATTTCGGATGAAGCGATTTTTGCCGCCGCAAGGCTTTCCTCACGTTATATTACGGATCGTTTTTTGCCGGATAAAGCCATCGATTTAATAGACGAAGCGTGCTCGCGTGCCAGGATAAGCCACCCTCCGGATTTATTCGCGCGCAAAAGCCTTGAATCGCGAGCCGTTATAACGGCGGAGGATATTGCCGTTACGCTTTCCGAATGGGTAAGCATACCTGTGGGAAGGCTGAGCGAAAGCGATGCGGACAAGCTGCTCAAGCTTGAGGAGCACTTAAACAAAAAAATCATCGGTCAAGCCGATGCCGTAAAAAAAACAGCCGATGCGATAAGACGCGGAAGAACTATTCTGAAGGAGCCTCATCGCCCGATAGGCACATTTATTTTTGCCGGCCCGACAGGCGTCGGCAAAACGGAGCTTGCAAAGGCTTTAACCCTTGCCGTTTTTGCAAACGAGCATTCGCTTATCAGGCTGGATATGTCGGAATATATGGAAAAGCATTCCGTTTCAAAGCTTATCGGCGCTCCGCCGGGATATGTA
>CAZRUB010000056.1:0-8460 GCA_964603185.1 uncultured Ruminococcus sp. | reverse complement strand
TAAAGCTTAGCGCGGATTATATAAAAAAAGAGCTTATAAAATAAAAAAACAAAGGAACGAAAAAGCGATTTTTCGTTCCTTTGTTTTGTTTTAAAGCCTTGCGGTCAGCCAGCGTTCCTTATGAAGCCGTATGCCGTAAACAATGTCGCGGACAAGATAATCGATGAAAAAACCGGCCAGCATCCCGTAAATTCCGTTAGTTAAAACCGTCTTGGCGAAGGCTTCGAGAAAGGTCCCGTCGGTAAACGGCGCGAAAAACGAGTAAAGGCTTCCCGTTACCATGGATTTTACAAGAATATAAGAGAGCGGGATTTTTATTATCCACGGCCCCAAAACGGTGGATATAATTATTGCCGCGGTTTCTCCGCCGGTTTTCAAGGCTCCCTGACACCCCTGGAAATATGTTGTGAGGGGAACGGAGAAGCAAAGTATTCTTAATATCGTTACCGCTTGGGAAAGCACAAAAGCGTCATTTGAGCTTACGAAAATCGAACACAACGGCCTTGCGAACAAGAACATTATAAACGCCCATATGAGGCAGGCCTCCTCCGCGGTTGTTAAAAGACCGTAGGTGTAGAGCCTTGCACCTTCACGGTTGTTTTTTCCGAGCTTGTTGCCGACAAGCGTTATCTGCGCGGCTTCAAAGCCGTGAGTTATGCAATAGGTGAGCTTTATAATGTTGTTGGCGATTTGATAGCCGGAAAGCGCGGCAGTACCGATCAAGGAGGTTACCGCCTGCATTCCGAGAAACGCAAGATTTGTTAAAAAGCCCTGTGCGGCTGATGAAGCCGAAGCATTTGCAATGCGCTTTATCAGATTTAAATTGACGCGGTGAAAGGAATTGATGAAAATGGGCGAGCGCTTCATTTTAAGGAACATAAGCCTTACGATACATCCCGAAACCGTCGAAATAAGGTAAGAAACGGCGGCGCCGAAAATGCCCATATCCATAAAGCCGATGAAAACGACGCACAGAACGGCATTCAGCACATTTACCGCGGCGGTTATGTAAAAAGGGGTTTTGGCGTCGTGAGCGCCGCGGAGGCACGAAGAAACCGAAGCGTCGACTGAGGCAACGAAGGAAATCGGAAGTACGGCTTTTAAATATGCCGAAGCCATGAAAATAACGTCGCCGGCTTTTTCGGAAAATAAAAATTTCAGCACGCTTTCCGAAAAAAGAAGGCACAGACCGCCGAATATAATTCCGATTGCGGCATTCAGATATATTGAGTTTAAGGTGATTTCGTTTATTCGCTTTTGGGAATTTTCGTTTCCCGCTTCACGTGCTATCAAAATCGAGGCGCCGAAGCCGAAGCCCAAATAAACCATTAAAAGAATATCGGTTACCGTTGTGGCGGCGGCCGCCGCACTCATTGCCTCGCTTCCGGTTACCTTGCCCAATATTATGCTGCTGACCAGCCCGACAAGGGTAAGCAAAAGCTTTTCCAAAAACGCCGGAACGGCAAGGCTTTTTATTTCGGAATAATATTCTTTTTTTGAAATATCGGCTTTTTTCAAAAGATTGTTTATAAGCTGCATCAAGTTCGCCTCCCCTTCGGTTAACATTATACTCCGCATAAAAATAAAATCAAGGCAGAAAATAAACATTAAACAATACAAAATCAACTTTTTGTTTTCGTATAATATAAGCCGTGTGCATAAAATCGGCGGAATGTAAAATAATCTAAATTTATTTTAGAGTGGAAATTTTCCACGCATAAAAGCCTTAAACGGTAGTTTTCAACAAACTTATGCACTTTATCCACATCTAAAACGGGATAAATCTCCGATGCGGTGGATAAGTCCCGCACACCCGATGGTTAAAGGGCTTGAGAGGAACAGCATCATATAAAGACAAAAAACAACATTTTAGAAGGTGACTTGACAAGCGATTGTATCGCCTAATCATATCAAAGCAAATTTTATACATATAATTTCATTACATAAAAATTGACAGAAGGCCGGAATTATGATATACTAAGAAGCGTGATGTTAGGTTCGTATACCGTAAAACGGGAGGGATTGGCTTGCCTGAGCAAAAATTTAAGGTTGCGCTTACAAAGCTTTCGAGTCATTTTAAGCTTGAAAAGATTTATGAGCCCGAGAATATAGAAAAAATAAAGATAAAAAATTCGGATGTTTACAGACCGGGAATTCAGCTTGCGGTGGATTATTTTGAATATTTTGACAACACAAGGATTCAGTTGTTCGGCAAGGTGGAGCATGCATATCTTTTATCGTTGTCGGAAGCAAAGCGGTATGAGGTTTTGGATACGCTTTTTTCGCACAAGCCACCGGCGGTTATTGTTACGAGAGAGCTTGAGATTTATCCCGAAATGGTTGAAACCGCGGAAAAATATGAAATTCCTTTATACAGAACAGCAATCGGAACATCGTCGTTTATGAGTGCTCTGATAGCCTGGCTTAATGTTGAGCTTGCGCCGCGCGTAACGCGTCACGGCGTTTTGGTGGAGGTTTACGGTGAGGGCGTTTTGATGCTCGGAGAAAGCGGAGCGGGTAAAAGCGAGGCCGCGGTTGAGCTTTTGAAAAGAGGACATCGCCTTGTGGCGGATGATGCGGTTGAGATAAAGAAGGTGTCATCGATATCGCTTGTCGGCTCGGCACCGGAAATAATCCGCCATTTTATAGAAATACGCGGTATAGGAATTGTTGATGTAAGAAAAATTTTCGGTATGGGTGCGGTAAAGGATTCCGAGAAGATCGATTTGATAATAAATATCGAGCAATGGAATAAGGATAAAGCCTATGACAGGCTCGGGCTGGAGGATCACAGCACGGAAATTTTGGGCATCAGCGTGCCGTCCTTGACGGTTCCCATAAGACCGGGACGAAATCTTGCGGTTATCGTAGAGGTGGCCGCTATGAATAACAGACAAAAAAAGATGGGCTTTAACGCCGCGGAGGAGCTTTCGGAAAGGCTGACAAAGCAGATGAAGCTTACGATGCAGGAAGAGGCCGAGGAAGAATAAAAAGGTAAAGGAGAATAAATATGTTTTTGGCAATTGATTTGGGAGGAACAAACATAAAAGCAGGTCTTGTTGACCGGGAGGGAAATATTCTCGCAAGGGCAAGCCGCCCCACGGGTGCGCAAAGGAGCTATGAAGAAATAGTAAAGGATATGAGCCTTTGTGCGATTGAAGCCGCGGAAAAAGGCGGTGCTTCGATGGACGAGATTGAGTCCGTCGGAATAGGAAGCCCCGGAACGGTAGACAATAAGCGAGGAATGATTGTTTACGCAAACAACATTAATTTCAGGCACACACCCGTCAGGGATGAGATGAAGAAATATATAGATAAGCCCATTTATATGGGGAACGATGCAAATTGCGCGGCGCTCGGCGAATATGTTATGCTTAAGCAGCCGATGGAATGCTTCGTTTTCGTAACGCTCGGCACGGGTGTCGGCGGAGGGGTCGTAATTAACGGCAAGCTTTTCACCGGCTTTAACGGCGCCGGTGCGGAGCTGGGCCATATGACCTTGGTTAAGGACGGCTTACCTTGCACCTGCGGTAAAAACGGGTGCTATGAGGCATATGCATCAACGAGCGCGGTTATCAATATGACGAAAAAGGCGGTTAAGGAAAATCCCGACTCTTATCTTGCATCGCTTTGTGAAAACGATATTGAAAAAATAGGCGGAAAAACTGCATTTACCGCAAAGGAAAACGGAGATGAGCTGGGGACGAAAATCGTTAGCGAATGGATAGAAAACGTTGCTGCCGGAATTACGGATATCGTTAATATTTTTCAGCCTGAAATTCTTGCGATCGGCGGCGCGATAAGCCGTGAAGGCGATACCATATTAAAGCCGATTATCGAATATGTCGAGAAGTACAGATATTCGCGTGATGTTGAGCAGACAAAGATTCAGGTTGCAAAATACGGAAACGATGCGGGACTTATCGGCGCGGCATTTCTTGGAAGATATTGATTTCGGAGGAGAAAATGGAAGACTTTTTCGAAAGGCTTAAGGTGACGGTAAGCGCGAAGGAAAATGAGCCTATGAGCCTGCATACGACCTTCAGAATAGGAGGGCCGGCAAAATACTTTGCCGAAATCGGCAGCATTGAGGAATTGAAGGCTGTGCGCAGGCTTTCGGATGAATATAAAATAAAAACCTTTGTTGTCGGAAGGGGCTCGAACCTTTTGGTTTCGGATGAAGGAATTGACGGCTTGGTTCTCTGCGTAGGCAATGCTTTTGCGGATATATATTCCGAAGGCAATGAAATCATCGCGGGCGCCGGTGCGTCGCTTTCGAAAATTGCGCAGTATGCACTTAAAAATTCGCTTACGGGCTTTGAGTTTGCCGCGGGTATTCCCGGCAGTCTGGGCGGTGCGATTTATATGAATGCCGGCGCATACGGCGGGGAAATGAAGGATGTTGTGAAGGAAAGCTATGCTATCGGTGCAAGCAATGAGGCTTTGATCGTGACGGAGCATTTTTTCGGATATCGCACGAGTGTGTATAAGGATTCGGGCTCCGTAATTACGGGAGCGAGACTTAGGCTTGAAAAAGGCGATAAGGAGCAAATAAGCAAAACCATGGAGGAGCTGAGCAAGAAAAGGCGCGATAAGCAGCCTGTCGATATGCCGAGCGCCGGAAGTGTTTTCAAACGTCCGGAGGGATATTTTGCCGGCGCGCTTATTGAAGAGGCCGGGCTTAAGGGCATGAAGGTCGGCGGTGCCGAGGTTTCCGAAAAGCATGCGGGCTTCATTGTGAATACCGGATCCGCAACCGCGGATGACGTTAAAAAGCTTATAGAAATTATTAAGGAAACAGTTTACGATAAATTCAAGGTTATGCTTGAAACGGAGATAAGGTTTATTTGAGGGGGAAAACCATGCGCTTTATAATAGTTACCGGAATGAGCGGAGCGGGGCGGACGCAGGCTTCGCATTGTATGGAGGATATGGGCTATTATTGCATAGATAATCTGCCCCCGGTGCTTATCGATAAGTTTGCGGATATATGCAGGCATTCTCAGGGAAAGCTTGAGAAGGTAGCCCTCGTTATGGACTTAAGAGGCGGATATCTTTTTGAGCAGCTTACGGATGAGCTTGCCAATCTTAAGAAAAACGGCTACGAATATGAAATCTTGTTTTTGGATTCGAACGACGAAACGCTGATAAAGCGTTATAAAGAAACAAGAAGAAAGCACCCGCTTGCGGCAGAGGGCTCCATGACCGAGGGAATAAAAAGGGAGCGGGAAATTTTAAGCGGTATAAGAGCCTCCGCGGATTACATAATCGATACTTCGAATATGACGATAGGAAACTTAAAGAAAAAGATAACGGAGCTTTTTTCCTACGGAGAGAGCATGGAAAGCTTTTGTATAGAGGTTGAATCGTTCGGGTTTAAATTTGGAATGGCCTTGGATGCCGACCTGGTTTTCGATGTGCGTTTTCTGCCGAATCCTTATTATGTCCCGGAGCTTAAGCACAGGACGGGTACGGAAAAGGAGGTTGCCGATTACGTGTTCGGAGAGCCCATAACCTACCAATTTACGGAAAAGCTTTACGATATGGTTGATTTTCTTGTGCCGCAATATACCGAGGAAGGGAAAAACAATCTTGTTATTGCAATCGGCTGCACGGGCGGAAAGCACCGAAGCGTTGCAATAGCGGAAAGCCTGGCGAGCCATCTTAAAGAAAAAAACTTAAATGTTACGGTTGCTCATCGTGACATTGATAAAAAATAGGGTGTTATAATGTCTTTTTCCGAGAATATCAAAGAAGAAATACTTCATGCGGACTGCAGAAAGAAAAACTGCAGCCTTGCTTTTATATCGGGACTGTCGGCCTTTACCATGGAAAAAAAGCATGATAAAATATCGTTTTTGACAGACGGTGAGGAAACGGGAAAACGGCTTTCGTATCATATAAAAAAGCTTTTGGCAACGGAGGACGGAGAGCTTGCCCGTGCAGGTGTGGGCCGCGGCGGAAAGTGTTTTCGCTTAAGCTATTGCGGTGAAGCTGCCGAAAGCATTCTTTGCCTGCTATCGGATAAAAACGGTAACGAGGAGGATGACTTTTATGTCGATGCGGAGAGGTTTTCCTCCTTGGAGGAGCAACGCTTTTTCATAATGGGTGCTTTTCTGGGCGGCGGCTTTGCGGCAGACCCTTATAAAATATATCATCTTGAATTTATGGCGAAAAGGGAGCGGGCTATTTCGGAGCTCGGAAGCATATTTTCGCGGCTTGGCGAAATTCAAAAGAGTGTTGTGAGAAACGGCTATCGTGTGATGTATTTTAAGAACTACGACAGTATGGAAAACATATTAAATCTTATGGGGGCGCATAAATCGCTTATGCAACTGGCCAACATAAAGATTGAAAAGGAAGAAAAGAACCGCTTGAACAGACAGGTTAATTTTGAGGTTGCGAATATGCAAAAAACAAACGATGCGGCAACCGAATCCATAAACGAAATCGAAAGCATTATGTATACGGTCGGCTTGGATGCGCTTCCCGATACACTGCAGGAAATGGCGCTTTTGCGGCTTGCGAACCCCGAGGAAAGCCTCGCCGGGCTTTCGAAGCTTTCGGGACTCAGCCGTTCGGGAGTAAACCACAGACTGAAAAAATTATCTGAGATTGCGAGGAACCTTTAATGAGCTTTGTTCATCTTCATTTACATACCGAATACAGCCTTTTGGACGGTGAGTGCAACATCGAAAAGCTTTTGGACAGAGCGGTTGAGCTTGGTATGAGACATATTGCCATCACAGACCACGGGGCAATGTACGGGGTAATTGATTTTTATCAGGCGGCAAAGGACAGAGGGCTTCACCCGATTATAGGGTGTGAGCTTTACACCGCACCGAGAAGCCGTTTTGACAAAACAGCGGGGATAGACAACAAATACGGGCATTTGGTGCTTCTTGCGAAAAATCAAACGGGATACAAAAACCTTATGTATCTTTCTTCGATAGGCTTTACCGAAGGCTTTTACTATAAGCCGAGGGTTGACCTGGAAACCCTGAAAAGCCACGGCGAGGGCTTGATTGCGCTTACCGCATGCTTAAAAGGCGATATTCCGCAGCTTTTGCTTTCGGGAGAGGAAGAAAAGGCGGAGGAAAGGCTTTGCGAATTTAAAAAGATTTTCGGTGAAGAAAATGTTTATATCGAGCTTCAGGATCATTCCATTCCCGAGCAAAGGGAGCTTAATCCGATGCTTATTGCACTTGCGCGAAGAACGAACACGAAAATGGTTTGCACGAACGACGTGCATTATATAAATAAAGGTGATTCCGTATATCAGGATGTTTTATTGTGCATACAGACAGGTCACACCGTTTCCGAAGAAGACAGAATGAAAATGTCGACGGAGGAGTTCTATTTGAAGTCCGAGGACGAAATGCGCAGTCTTTTTTCATATATAGAGGAAGCGGTGGACAATACCGAGCTTGTAGCGGAAAAATGTAATGTGGAATTTGACTTTTCGAAGTCGCACCTTCCGAAATTCGATGTGCCCGAGGGCAAAACGTCCGAGCAGTATTTGAGGGAGCTTTGCGAACGGGGGCTGAAGGAAAATTACGGTGAGAATCCCGAACCGATCTATAAGGAAAGGCTTGATTATGAGCTTTCGGTTATAAATAACATGGGCTATACCGACTATTTTTTGATTGTATGGGACTTCATACGCTTTGCCAGAAGTGAGAATATTATGGTGGGTCCGGGAAGAGGAAGCGCGGCCGGAAGCATGGTTGCCTATACCCTGCATATAACAAAGGTCGACCCTATAGGATATAATCTTCTTTTTGAGCGTTTTTTGAATTCCGAGCGAATAAGCATGCCGGATATTGATATAGATTTTTGCTATGAACGTCGCGGTGAGGTAATAGATTACGTAAACAGAAGGTACGGCTCCGACCATGTGTGCCAGATTATTGCGTTCGGAACCATGGCGGCGCGCGGTGCGGTGCGCGATGTGGGGCGCGCCCTCGGAATGGAATATTCCGAGTGTGATGCCGTGGCCAAAATGATACCGATGGAGCTTAAAATGACGATAAAAAAAGCCTTGGAGGAAAACGGCGGTAACAATCGCCTTAACATGGCTTATAAATCGGACGAAAGGGTCGCCCGCCTTTTGGATACCGCGATGGCGCTGGAGGGTACACCGCGTCACACGTCCACTCATGCCGCGGGCGTGGTAATAACGGACGAGCCGGTTTACGAGCGTGTTCCGCTTCAGCTTAACGATGATGTTATAACAACGCAGTATGCAATGGGAAACCTTGAAAAGTTAGGCGTTCTGAAAATGGACTTTTTAGGCTTGAGAACGCTTACGGTTATCAGGGACACACTGGAAAACATTAAAAAAAATCACGGCATTTCAATCGATATTGACAATATCGATTATGACCTTCCGGAGGTTTATAAGATGATTGCCGACGGTGACACCACAGGCGTGTTTCAGCTTGAAAGCCGCGGGATGAC
>CAZRUB010000055.1:0-8474 GCA_964603185.1 uncultured Ruminococcus sp. | reverse complement strand
GTGGAGGGCGTTATGCTTCCGATAACACCGTAGGGTGCCATTTCGATCAAGGTCATTCCGTCATCGCCGGTGATTGCCGTGGGACGAAGATCCTCCGTTCCCGGTGTTTTGTTGGCAACAAGCTGATGCTTTATAATCTTGTCGGAAACGCGACCCATCTTTGTTTCCTCCACGCCGAGCTTCGCCATAACCTCGGCCTCCTCAAGGGTCAGCCTTCTTATGTTTTTAATCATTTCCTCGCGTTGTGCAACGGTATAATTTTTAAGCTCCTTATAAGCCTTCTGCACCGCATTGAGCGCATCCGTCATGTTGGTGAAAACGCCCTTTTTCCCGGTTGACGAGCCAACCGAGGCGCCGCCCTCCATGGACTTGATAACGCTTGCAACAATTTCGCTTATCTGTTTTTCATTCATAGTTCTATCCGGCCTTTCTTATATATTAAAGAATTGAATTCCATATGCTTTCATCCGGTCTGGGGATTACCGCACTGTCCAAATACGTGCCTTCCTCCGCTATTGCGGATTTCGCTTTTTCGATTGCCGCCTCGACCGCCGCAATCTCACCCGTCACGAACATATAGCTTTTTCCGCTCATGCCCTTGGCAATTCTGACCTCAATAAGCTTTACGATCGCTGTTTTCGCGGCAATGTCAGCCGCAACGATAATCGACGAGGCGGTGTAGGTTTCCAGCACACCGAGCGCCTCCACCCGTCCAACCTCCGTCGCGCCGTAAATCGCGGGGAAAATATCCTCATGGGGATTTCCCAGGATAAACGAATCGGCAAGCTTTTCGGGCACATTTGTCTTTGCCGCCTCAACGGAAGCCTTTACCGCGGAAAGCGCACCCGATACGATAACTATGTATTTTCCGGGACAAACCGTCATCGCCGTCATAATTTCAACGTCAGCGGTCTTTGCCATAATATCCGCGGCCGTAACGCCCTTGGACACGTTAAAATATTCAACCATTCCTATTGCTTTCGGCATTTTTTGCTTCCCTTCACTTTCTTATAACAATCGCTTTATCATCAACCGAGCTGACCGTTCCGTCTATCGGTGAATGTATCGGAAGCGACAATGCGTCATTTTTTGCTTCCGCTATAACGGCGCCGCGCACTACCTTATCCCCGGCCTTAACCGCGGGAACCGACGGCGCGCCTATGCTTTGACTTAAGCCTATGCTTAATACTTCAGGTGAAACCTCCCCTTCGAAAAGCGGAGCGGGAGCATCATAGCGCGCGATGTTGAGCCTCGATATAAGGCGCTTCATCGGAACAAGCTTGTATTCCCTGTCGCTCTCCGCCTCGGCACCGGGCACAAGCTCCGGCTTAAGGCCATTTTTCCTAAGCCTTCCTTTATAAATTCCTAAAAGCGCAGAGGGCGAAAGGCCGTGAGGGCACGAATACATCTGGCACACACCGCAGGATGCACAGTAAAGCGAATTGTATAAGGGCTTCACATTCGTCGCATCGCCGCTCGATATGCATCGCATAAATGCCGCCGGGTCAATCGGGTGACCCAGTAAATGCCTGGGGCAAAGCTCCGTGCAGGTTCTGCACTGGCAGCACACGCTCATCGCACGCTTAACGCTTACGGTTATATTCTCTTTTCTTCTTCTGATCAAATAATGGTCCTGCGGCATTACCAAAACAGCATTGGTGGTTTTCGTCACGCACGCCTTTTCATCAGAAAGCATACCTGTCATAGGGCCGCCGGATATTATTTCCGTGCTTTCCGCCGTTTTACCGCCGGCCAAGGCAATAAGCTGCGAAAATTCCGTCCCTATCGGGGCATAAAAGGTCTGAGGACATTTAACCTCCCCGGCAACCGTCACAAGCTTGTGTGTTACCGGAGCCCCTTCATACACCGCACGGTATATATTATACATTGTTTCGACGTTATGCACGACGCAACCCACCGAAATGGGAATGCCGCCGGCCGGAACAACCCTTCCGGTAACGTCATAAACCAAAATCACTTCATCGCCCGAGGGATAAACCTCGTTCAAAATGTGGATTCTTCCGTCGGGATAGGAGGCTATTGCCTTTTTGACGGCATTTACCGCTCCCTCATATGCTCCCTTAACGGCAACCACAAATTCCTTCGCTCCCATCGTTTGTCTTACAAGCGACATGGCCTTAAGGATTTTTTCCGCTTCCTTTTCAAGCAGAAGCCTGTGTAGCCTTAAAAGCGGCTCACACTCGGCACAGTTTAATATGAGCGTGTCGGCCTTATCGGTAACCTTTCCGTAGGCGGGAAATCCCGCACCGCCGGCACCGGCAACGCCCGCATTTTTCAGTATATCCTTTAGTTTCAAAATGTCCATTGTATCCATTAAAATCAAAACTCCAATTCCCTGTCGGAATCAACGATTCCGACTATGGCCGCATCAATCGGGCTTTCCTCTTTCCCTATGCCGATTCTTGCCGCGGAGCCTTTTGCAACCAAAACGATTTCGCCTATTCCGCAGCCCACGTTATCGACCGCCACAAATCTGTCAGACGGTTGAGCCTGACCGAAGGCAGGCTCAACCACCATGAATTTGCTTCCGACAAGATTTTCGTTTTTCCTTGTGGATACTATGCTTCCGATTACTTTTGCAATAATCAATTTAAGCATTCCTTCCTTTTAGAAAATACGAAATTATTTTATAGTGGGAATAATCTTCTCAACATCCGTATGAGGTCTGGGAATTACGTGAGTTGCGATAATCTCGCCGAGTCTGGACGCATTTGCCTGACCTGCTTCAACCGCAGACTTAACGGCTCCGACGTCACCTCTTACCATAACGCTTACAAGACCCGAACCGATCTTCTCCGTTCCCACAAGAACAACGTTTGCCGCCTTTAACATAGCGTCCGCAGCCTCAATCGCCGCTACAAGACCTCTCGTTTCGATAATTCCTAATGCTTCAAGTGCCATTTTGACTTCCTCCTTAACCTTTTCTTCTTTTTTTATTTCGATATCAACATTTGTGTTTTCCGCCGCGGGAGCCTTGATTTCAGGCTCCTTCCTTGCGGGCTTTTTGTTTTGTGCCATTTTCAAAACCGCCTTTCAATTCTTAAAAAATCAGAACTTGGGCAGAATTTTTTCAACATCCTCGTGAGGTCTGGGAATTACGTGTACCGCGATAAGCTCGCCGAGTCTGGATGCTGCGGCCTGGCCTGCCTCGGTTGCCGCCTTAACGGCGCCGACATCGCCTCTTACCATAACGCTTACGAGTCCCGAACCGATTTTCTCCGTTCCGATTAAAGTAACCTCTGCCGCTTTAACCATTGCGTCAGCTGCCTCAACCGCTGCGGTCAAGCCTCTTGTTTCGATCATACCCAATGCTTCTTTTGCCATTTTAATATCCTCCTAAAAATTATTTATTTATTACCGCTATTTTCAAGTCTGTCATTGCAAGATTTGTTTTATATGCCTCGTTTATCTCCTCAAGCGGATACTTGTGGGTGATAAGCTTCTTCATGGGAAGTCCGATTGCCTGCGCCCTCTTTAAGAAGTCGAAGGTCGTCGCATAATCCCTTAAGGTGTATACCCATGAGCCGACCGTTGTGATTTCCTTTGAGCATATGTCAAAGTGCGGGTTTATCGTAGCGTCGCCGCCGTTAATAAAGAAGCCCAGCTCGCAAAGGCCGCCGCCGTTTCTGATGAATTTATAGATATTGCTGTGCGCAACGGGTGAGCCCGTGCACTGGAACGCAAAGTCCGCCAAGTGCCCTCCGAATGCTTCTTCAACCGCACCGGCAAGCTCCTCGATACCCTTATGGTCCTTAAAGTTAACGGATTTTTCTGCGCCCATCTCCTTAGCAAAGGCAAGACGCTGCTCATTCCCGTCAACCGCAACTATGTTTTCGATGCCCATTGTGCGAAGCACCGCGATGCAGATAAGACCGATGGGGCCGCAGCCCTGAACGGCAACGCGCGAGTTAAACCTTAAAATTCCGGTTGTTTTCGCACGCTCAACCGCATGCACCAGAACCGCGCACGGCTCTATCAAAATTCTGGACTCCAAGTCAAGGTCGCTTACGTTGAATACCGTTGAGCCGCCCTTTATAACGATATAGTCGGAAAACCAACCGTTAAAGTGATTATCGTCATCCGGCAAAAGACCGTACACATCCGCGCCGCCGACATTCTGCTTGTTAAGGTCAAACATTGTGATATCGGGATTGTCCTTAAATATCATGCAGGTAACGACCTTATCGCCGAGCTTTAAGTCCTTTCCCGCACTGTCCTTCTTAACGTTTTTACCCGTTTTGACTATCTCGCCCGTGCCCTCATGTCCGAGTACAACGGGGATAAGACCGAACGGGTCACGCTTAAATTCATGCGCGTCCGTTCCGCAGATACCGCAGCCCTCAACCTTAACAAGAATATCGTCATCGCCGATTTCGGGAATGGGATATTCCTGAAGCTCAATTGTTTCAAGCTTGGTGAGCATTGCCACGCGCGCCGTCTTGGGAATTTCACCCGAGGAAGCGGGCTTTGCCGCGGGAGCCGAGGAGCCGCCCGTCATTTCCGCCAACACCTGCTGAACGATAGCCTGAATTTTATCCTGGTTCATATCCATAGCTATTCTCCTTTGATTTATTTTGTTTTCGTTTGAATTGCCTTTTTTTATTTTTATTCCGACGGAAGGAAAATTCAATTTCCTTTCGCCCTTATATATGATGAATTTCGGCGTATCGCAAAGAACAATCCCCATTTTGTTCACCGCGGTCAAAAGACTTTTCGTGCTTTTTACCGCCTGCTCGGCCTTATCCGTCTGCCTTGCCGTCGCGGGACATCCGCCCTTATCCACCAGATAATAGATAAGCTCATCCGCTTCGTCCGCGCTCACCTCGGCAATAACGCCGCCGCACAAGTTTTTCGTCAAGCTCTCCGCAAGACATTTAAGCCTATCGCTTCTTTCCGTCACGACAAGCCCTCCTCAAAAAGCCTTGCGCCGAATGCCGATAAATATGTATCCTGCTCCTCCGTGCCGCCCGAAACGCCCAAGCCGCCGACTGTCCTGCCGCCTAAGCGAAGCGGATTTCCGCCGCCGAAAACGGCGATTTTCCCCGGCGAGGTGAACTGTATTCCGTAAAGCTCCCCTCCCGGATTTGCAAGCGCCTTAAGCTCACTCGTGGCCATTTTAAGGGCAACCGAGGTATATGCCTTGGATACCGCAACATCAAAGCTCGCGATATAGGCATCGTCCTCCGAGTGCACCAATATTATGTTTCCTCCGGCATTGGCAACGGCAACCACCGGCCGCACGCCGATACGGCGTGCCTCCTTCTCCACCGCGTCCGCAAGACGCTTTGCGGCGGACAGGCTTATATTTTCCGAACCGTAAAGCGTGCCGCCCTCATCCTCGGAAAGCTTTCTTTTAACGGCCTCGACAATTTCCGATATTTTCTTATCGTCCATATCAAAATTACTTACCGAGCGTTTCCATTACCTTTTTCGTGATTTCCGCAATCAAAGCCGCATCGTCCGAGCCGCAGCCGCCTTTGGCCGCGCCCTGGCCGCAGTTATGGCAGCTTGAAACGCCGTTCTTTGCGTTAAGGCAAATGTCAGCCGGGTGTTTACCGGTCATGCCGAAAGCCCTTCTGATTTCGTAAAGGCGCTGAACCTGAGCGTTCGAAAGCTCCTTCGGGCCGCCGAGCATCTTCGACTGATAAAGAAGCTGAGCGTAAAATTCAACGGATTCCATCTTATGATATGCGGAAAGCAGGCTGTCCGAGAAGGAAAGCGCACCGTGGTTTGCGAGAAGAACCGCGTCAAAATGCTGGAGATACTTTTCAACCGCGTCGGGAATTTCCTCCGTGGAGGGTGTTCCGTAATCCGCTATCGGAACGCAGCCCAAAGAAATTACCGCCTCGGGCATGATGGGCTGAGTAAGCGGAATTCCCGCAATGGCAAAGCTTGTTGCATAAAGAGGATGAGCGTGAACGACCGCGTTAACGTCCGGACGCTCCCTGTACACTCTCATATGCATTTTGATTTCGGAGGAGGGCTTAAATCCGGGATTGGCGGAAATAACCTTTCCCTCGGCGTCAACCTTGCATATATACTCAGGAGTCATAAAGCCCTTGCTTACGCCCGTGGGTGTGCAGAGGAATTCATTTTCGCTGATCTTAACCGAAATGTTTCCGTCATTGGAGGCAACCATTCCGTGATCGTAAATTCTCTTACCGATGTCGCAAATCTGTTTTTTGATTTCGTATTCGTTTACCATGATCATTTCTCCTTAATTATAATATTATTTCACATTCTCATATTAACACAATTCCTTTCCGATGTCAATACAAAAATGTTGTTTTTTTAATTTTTTTCTTTGTTTTTGTTGTTTTGTGTCCAAATTCCCAAAAAAAGCTCAATTCCAGCCCAAATATTGTTTGATTTCATCAACACCCTCATGTGTCGGCGAGGCTACCCTGAATACTTTTTTGCACCCCGCAAGGCGGAGCCATTTTTCCGCATTTTCGGGCACCGCACCGGGCGCATCGATCTGCGTTACTATTCCGATAACCTCCTTGGTCGTCATACAGGTGATGTTGGGCGAAAAAAGCGAATACGGCTCCCTTGCGGAAAGCAGAAGGCCGATAACATCAGCCTCATAGGAATAGATGGCAAGAGCCGTGCCCAGATTTTTGGTTTGTATGTATTCCCCCGGTGTATCGATTATTCTTTTGTCCATGCTTATCGCCTGGGTCTTTTCGTAGGCCGTGTCAATTCCCAAAAGCGCCTGCTTTAAGGTTGTTTTTCCCGCCTCGCTTCTTCCGATAAGCATTATGCGCTTTTCCTTTTTCATCATGTTTTCGTAATTCGGCAAACGGTATAGCCCAAAACCTCCTCCGTATAGGAAAGGATTGCGCGCACCGCCTCCTCCACGGAGGCTACCGTGCCGGTTATGATAAGCGTACCGGAAAACCTGTCCACAAAGCCGATTTCCGCCCCGGAGGACTTTATGGCGATATCCGCCGCTATGACCGCCGTTTCGGCGGGCGAAACCGTTATTATTCCGATTGCGCTGCCCTTATAGTCCACCGTTGTGTCCAGACCGAGCTTTTGATAAAGCACCTCATCCGGGTTGGCGATTATATGTGCCAGCGTTATCTGCTTGCCGGGAACAAGCTCCTGCACTATTCGCATTTTATCCTTTATTGCTTCGTCCATGCTCTGCTCCTTTCTTCATCCGCCTATGCGGCAGATAAGGCCGCTTTTTTCGGCTTCGTTTTTCAAAAGCTCCATATGCTCATCCGTGGGAGGCAATATATCCGAAAGCTCATAATGTCTTCCGAGCCCCTCATACTTATCCTGTCCGAGCCTGTGATAAGGAAGAAGGTGAATTTCGCGAACGCCGTGAAGCGTTTTTGCAAAGGCGGCTATATCGCCGATTTCCCTTTCGGTATCGTTAAAGCCCGGAATAACCGGAACCCGAACGGTCAAATTAACACGCTCCGCGATTTTCGGGGCATTCTTCAATATAAGCTCATTGGACTGCGAGGTGAATTTTTTGTGCTTTTCCGAATCCGTATGCTTTATATCCATAAGATAATAATCGAGATAGGGCAAAATTCTTTCGATATTTTCAAACCTCGCAAAGCCGGTGGATTCAACAGCGGTGTTAAGCCCGTTTTCCTTTGCCGCCCGAAGGAGCGCCTCCGCAAAATCGATTTGCATAAGCGTTTCGCCGCCCGACAGCGTCAGCCCGCCGCCGCTTCTTCTGTAATAAACCCTGTCCTTTAATATTTCCGGAAGGATTTCGCCGACCGTAACGTCCCTGCCGACGGTTTTTTTCCTTCCGTCGGTTATCATTTCCTCTATATCGTAATTCTGCGATTCGGGGTTGCAGCACCACTTGCACCTTAAGAAGCACCCTTTTAAGAAAACTATCGTGCGCACTCCCGGCCCGTCATGAACGGAGAACCTTTGAATGTCGAAAATTCTGCCCGTAACGTCATATATGTTATGCATTGAAGCCTCCCTGCTCCGTTCGCCTTATGATATCGTCCTGAAGCGACTTGGAAAGCGTTGTGAAAAGCGCACTGTAGCCCGCAACGCGCACAACAAGGCTTTTATAATTTTCGGGATGCGCCTGAGCGTCGATAAGCGTTTCGCGGCTTACCACGTTGAACTGCATATGGCTTCCCTTATTATCGAAATATCCGCGCACCAGGGCAACGAAGCTTTCAAGCCCGCTTTCGCCCTTCAATGCGGAGGGGTGGAATTTCATGTTAAAAAGCGTTCCGTTGGAGGCAATTGCATGGTCAAGCTTGGATACGGAATTCGCCGATGCCGTGGGACCGTTGGTATCATGCCCCGCGGTGGGCGAAACGCCGTCCGCAACGGGGGTGTGCGCCCTTCTTCCGTCGGGGGTTGCGCCGGTCTGCGCACCCAGCGGAACGTTTGCCGAAACGGGATAAAGTCCCGCCTGGAAAATTCCCCCTCTGGGATTTTTGTATTTCGGGAGCGGACGGGTA
>CAZRUB010000054.1:0-8573 GCA_964603185.1 uncultured Ruminococcus sp. | reverse complement strand
GCCCTCAAGGCCGTTATTGTCCTCCACCATGTCATGAAGCTCCTCCGTGCTCTCGGCCGGCGAGGAAAAGTTCTTCGCCTTAAGCGCACCCTCGTAAAAATACTTCTTGTCGGGGAATATGCAAATATATCCGTTAACCTTCGCAAAGGTCTTTTCCGTGCCTCCGACCGCGAAATAAGGCTCACCGTCATAGTAAAAATAAGCCTCGCCGTCGGCGTTATCCGCACAGTAATAAAGCTTCTCGGAAAAACCGAACCCGTAAAATCCGCGTGAATTAAAGCTTGCTTTAATTCCGAACGGCCTTCTCGACGAAAGAACGGGATAGTCCTCAATGCTCATATTGACCGCTCCGCAAAGGCTTCCTTCACTTGCTCCGACCCTCAAATCCAGTCCCGAAAATCGCGTTTGCCTTCTTTTACGAAGGCCTTCGGCCTCATTTGCCTTCGGAAGAATTTTGCTCATTTTTCACACCTCCCTTAATGTAAAGCGAAAGCTCGTAACACCATTTATACAGTGCCTCCAGCTTTTCGTTGTCGCTTCGGAAGCTGTCTCTCGGAAAGTCGCTTATTTTCACATTACCGCCTCCTTAGCCGAGCGATTTGCCCTTTTCACAAGCTTTTCGGCATATGGAAGCGGCAAGCCCTCTCCCTGCTGCATCGGCAAATTCATTAAAGCTCCCGCGGCCTCGGCAACCCTTTCGCACACCTCCTCCTTGCCCTCGAAATCCATCATCGAAAGCATTATAAGCGCCTGATGTGCGGCATCGGGATTAAATGCACCCATTTTATAAAGCTCCGCCGCGGTTTCGTTTTGCGAAAGCTTGGAAAAGGGATTGTTCTTTTCGGCCTTAACGGAAATATCGAATACGGGCTTTCTTAAAAGCACGCTTCCGTCGGGTGTTGTCATTTTTTCCCCGGAGGAATATGTTCTTTCGCGCTGACGCAAGCCGTAATTCGAATACTTCACAAAGCTTATGCCGTCATTGGGATCGGTAATCCTGAAAACCCGCTCTCTTGTATAAAACTGCCTCATAAGCTCCACCGTAAGCTCCATAATCTTAACATAAGCCCGATAATCGGATTTAATCGCATCGCGGCTTGTTTTGTTTCCGGCTTCCTGCAATGTGGCTATTGCCGCTCCGCTCATTACACCGCCCGTAATACCTCCGGAATTCACGTCACGATTTCCCGTCGTTTCCTTAAGCTCCTCGATTTTACGCTCCAAAAGGTTGAAATATATGGGTGATATGGGCGCCACCGTTATTTGCTTAAGCTTCTCATCGTCAATATCGCCCTCCACATCAACAATGGTTTCGCTTTTGTCCATATACTGCTCTCTGTTTATCCCCGCGGATTTTTTCGCAAACCACCGCGGTGTAAGCGCGGTTTTTGCATAGCTCATCAAAAGCGCGTCCAGCTCATCTATATAGCGCTGCGCATTGATGGAAACGGATATAAGCCCATAGCCCGTGCAGGAATCCTCCTCCGGATAAAGGGTGTTGAACACAACGGGATAAAGCCCGTGGTCATAAAATCCGCGCTCGGAAAGCTCGCCGTCGTTTTCCGACGAATAAAGTATTTCGTCCCCGACATACTTGCAAAGGTGTACCACCGTCCTTCTTCCCACGCGCTTTTTGTAATACCAGTCCACCACCAGCACCTTATCCGTCCTGTCCTTTTTCTCGTCGCTTTCGTATTCCGTCAAAGGATAGGCCTCCGATGCCGGAATGCAAATTCCGGGATATTCCTCCGAAAGCGCCTCTCTGTCGCACTCGGCGCAAATAAATAGATTCGGACTGTCCTGAATATCCTTTATTCCGTTTTCGTAGAACACGTTGAGCAAATCAATATTCTTTATTGCGATATCGCCCCTGCCCTCATCCGCGGATGGGTCCCAAAAAACGCCTATGCAGCTTGTGCCGTGCTTAATACGATACCACTCCGCATCGGAATACACCGCCTCGAACCCGTTCCTGTCCAAAATAACCGGAACTACGGAGGAAAGGCGCTTCGCCTCATCCGAATCCGATTCCTCCCTCGGCAAAAACACGGGTGAGGGATAGTTATCCATCATATCGGCATGCTTTGTCACAACCGCACTCCACATATATGCCGAACCGGATTTTACCGCCGCCTCTTCGTTTCTCTTCTCGGAACCGTAAAGCTTTAATCGCCATGCCTTTTCCTCCTCCACGATTCTTGCCTCCAGGCTGCTTCTGCCTTCGCGGTAACGCCTTCTCTCCTGCTCGGCATTTCTTATATCATCCTTTGTTATATTGCCGACAGTGCGAAAAACCGCACCGCCCTCGGTAAATACCTCTGCCGTCAGTTTTTCCTTCATTTTCATCCTCCTTTTCTCTTCATCAAACAATTTCAACCGTGACCTCCATCGCCTCCGCCTGCTCGTTCTTTTTCTCCTTCCAGCCGTAATTTGCCTGAAGGTCGAACATAATGCCGGTCACGCCGGTTTTTCTTGCTATAAGCTCCTCCTCAAGATATGCCTCCAGCACCGCCCTTATCCGTCCCGCAGCCTTTGGATAAAGCTTCTCCAAAAGGCACCATTCTTCCTTGGAAATGCCAAGATAAACCGTAAGCCCCGCTATTGACGGGACCGCATAAAAGCGCCTCACCGTAAAATCCCGCCCTCCCTTTTCGCCTACGGCCTCAAGCGAGCTTATGCTTTCGAAATATTCCTCCGCCGCTTTTAAAAATTTCTTTTCCGTTCCGTATTTCGCGTTCCCGGAAAGCTTCAAAGCATTCAAGCACCATCACCTCCGGCCTTTATTATATATTAACGGAATAAATTATAAAAAGTCCCTCGGGGGAAATTGATTCCTTATTTTTCTTCCTCATCGTAATGTATATCCAATATTCGTTTAACGGTACATACCGTTCCGTCCTCCGCCCTTCCGTTATTGCAGCAATATTTATAGACCAAAAGCCGCCTTGCGTGCTTATCCGGAAAATTAAACCGTGCCATTTCACAATACATAAACCCCATATCTCCCGCCGAAGCGCCTTTTTTCGGGCGTTCCCGTCTGTAGTAGGGGCAGGTCACGCAAACACCTCCCATATTATAGCCGTTCATTTCGTTCCTCCTTTCTGTCTTTTTTTTCCATTTTTAACTTTTAAGGTTAATTCATCGGCAAAAAAAATTTTTGCCGGCTCCTCAAGCTCCAGAATACGCCTTATTTTTTCAGCTTCCTCCGTGTTGATTATACCCCTCCTTATTTTTCGACCGAATGTGACCTCCGACAAGCCGAGCTTGCGACACAGTTCCCCTTTGCTGACCCCGCGATTCTCCATTGCCTCTTCAAGCAAAACTATGTTTATCATAAAAAAATCCCCTCTTTCCGTTGTCGTTTTAACTTCGCAAGTTAAATTATACAACTTTTGCCATAACTTGTCAAGTCATTTCTGTAAAAAACTTTATTTTTTCTTGACATTTTTAACTTCATATGTTAAAATCAACCATGTGAGGTGATACCTTATGAGTATCGGAAAGCGAATAAAACGGCTCCGCGAAAGCCTTAAGCTGACGCAGGAGGATGTTGCCGATAAGGTCGGCGTTGCCATTCAAACAATATATAAATACGAAAACGAGATTGTAACAAACATTCCCTTGGATAAGCTTGAAAAAATCGCGGCGGTGCTCAATACAAGCCCGTCATATCTTATGGGCTGGGAAAATAATGCTTTTTCCGCGGCAAGGGGCGGCTCTTCGGTTTATCTGCCGCTTTTGGGAAGCAGCGCCTCCGGCGCGGAGGCCATCCTTTCCGAGCGGCGGAGCGGCGATATGTTTGAGCTTCCGGCCTCTTATCTCAAGGACGGGGACAGCGGCTATTTTGTTTTGCGAATCAGCGGCGACAGCATGTATCCCATGTATCAGGACGGGGACAAGGTTCTTGTCAAAAAGCAAGGCTATCTTAACTATTCCGGCGAAATCGGGGCTGTAATCGGGAAGGACGGCTGCGTTTCGTTGAAAAAGCTGGAATATGTTCGCGGCGAGGCGTGGCTTCGTCTTGTTTCCGTAAACCCGAACATCCCGCCGGTCACAATAAAGGGTGAGGCCTTGTCCGATTATCGCATAGTCGGCATACCGTGCCTTTTGATCCGCGAAATCATTAATATTTAACGCAAAACACAGTATGCTTTTGTTACGAAAATTTTTCGTATCAAAAGCTATTGTTTTTTTCAAAATACATGCTATAATAAAGGCAAAAGAGTATTTAAAACCGTAATCAACCGCGGATTAAAAGGTTGATAGAAAGGAGAAAGGTATAATGTAACGACCGTTAGATGAGTCAATTACATTATACCAGGAATGAATAATGAATACCGTAAAAGTTGATTTTAATGATACACAGGGGAAGATAAAGCCCTTACATTCCGTCTGCCTCGCACCCTACAGCGTAAACGACGGCGACAATCAGCGCGATATCTCTCGCCTTTTCACCGAGGCCCGTATCCCCTATTGCCGCTTGCATGACTGCCAGGGCGCATACGGCGGCGCTTATTTTGTCGACATTGCCAACATTTTCCGCAATTTCGACGCCGACGAAAACGACCCGAATAATTACGAATTTCACTACACCGACGAATATGTTTCCGCCATTCAAAAAGCGGGCGCCGAGGCTTACTACAGACTGGGCGAAACCATTGAATGGGGCAGTAAAAAATACCGCGCACTGCCGCCGGCCGATTTTGAAAAATGGGCCCGCATATGTGAGCATGTCGTCGCTCACTATAACGAAGGCTGGGCGAACGGCTTTAATTACGGAATAAAATACTGGGAAATCTGGAATGAGCCCGAAAATCCGGGGAATCGCTTCGGCTCCTCGATGTTTAACGGAAGCAAGGAGGATTATTTCCGCCTTTACGAAACCGCGGCAAAGCACTTGAAAAAACGGTTCCCGAACATTTTAATCGGCGGCTACGGAAGCTGCGGCTTCTATCCGGTAACCCGCGAAAGGCTTTACGAGGGCTGGGACCGATTCGTACCCTATTTTCATGACTTTTTGAAAATGGTAAAAAGCACCGATACACCCCTTGACTTTTTCTCCTGGCACATATACACCGCCGACGTGGACGAAATTTTATCTCACGCAAAATACGTGCGGGAGGCGCTGGATGCCGAAGGGCTTACCGAAACCGAATCTCACTTAAACGAATGGAATATACACAGTGAGGGCTCGGGCTTCGCGGCAAAGCACACCCTTGAGGGGGCTTCCTTCAACGGCGCCGTCTTAACGGAGCTTTGCAACACCGGCTTGGTTGACCTTGCGGCCTACTATTGCTTCTCCGCCCGTTCGATGTATAACGGCTTTATGAATCAGAACGATTTGGCAATCGACCCGCCCTTTTATTCCTTCGTTGCCTTCGGCATGCTCTACAACCTCGGTACATCCGTAAAATCCGACGCGGAGGGAATTTACTCCCTCGCCGCGGCAAACGGCGCCGAATGCGCGGTAATGCTTACCAACTACAAAGCCGCGGAGGATAAAACAGAGCTTTGCTACAAAAACGCCAAGGGCAAAACGGCGCACATCCTCATGCTTGACGAAAAGCACAGCCTTGAGGAGGTCTTCTCCTCCACCGTTCCCGAAAACGGTACGCTTACGCTTTCCGTTCCCGAAAGAAGCATCGCGCTGATTAAATTTATGTAAACCGCACAAAAAAACACGCATACCGCTTTTAAAAAAGCGATGTGCGTGTTTTTTGATTTCCCGAAATATTATTATATATTGCTTCGTTCATTATGGGGATATATTCGTTGACCCTTTTTAATTCCTCAAAGCACTCATTCGCCTTTTGCCCTTCCCCCGAATAGGTAAAATAAATAACCTTTGCCGCAAGCGCGTCCGCCGTATACGGATTTTCCGGCTTCTCGGTGATTTTATCGGCGTAAAAACAGGCCTTGTCCCACTTGTCGATTCCCGAATAAAAGCACATTTTAGCATATTCTCCGTAGCAAAGCTCCGTCGTGCTTTTTTCGGAGGTGACACCCAAAAAAACGCTTCCCAATGTCAGCAAAACAAGTATGACGCTCATCAGCCTCCTGCTTGTAATCGCCCTTTTTCTTATGCGTAAGCCGAGCGTTATGCACATCATCATGTATCCGCCGAAAAGTCCGCCGAAATGCGCAAGATTGTTAATGTTTCCGCCTATGGAATAAAACGTTGTGACGGCAACCGAAAAGAAAACATTCATCGCCATGCTTCTGCTCATAGCCGTCGGATTTATAAAATGAATGGCGATAACCGCTCCCAAAAGCCCGAATACCGCTCCCGAAGCGCCCAGGGAGGGGTTTTGCATAAAAGCAAACGATAAAAGATTTCCCAAAATTCCGCCCGTAAAATACACAAGCGAAAAGCGAAGCTTTCCTACAGACGGCTCCAAAAGCATGCCGTAAATGTATAAGGCGTAGCAGTTTGATGCTAAATGGAAAAATTCCTCATGCGTGAACATCGATGTTATTATCCTGTATATCTCGCCCTCCGACACCGCGCCTCTATGCATGGTAAGAAGCGAGGACACCTCCGCCCCACCGTACGCAAAAAGCCGAATTACGGCGAAAATAATAACATTGACCAAAATAAGCGCATATGTCATTCTCGGCTTTTTATAACCGAACCGCGGCGAAGCGCCGTGCGTATATTTTTCCGCATCGTACGGATTTTCCTGAACACTCACCGCGTCGGCCGCGTCGCGCCCGCAAACGGGGCAACGCACGGCACCCTCCGAAAGCCGCTGAGAGCAGCCCGCGCAAAATTTCATCGCAAAACCTTCCCTTCAATCGATTGGCATATTTTTATTATATCCTTTATCATACCGCGAATCGGACATTTTCATTAATCTTCAGGCGGCTTCGTTTTTATTCCTGTGAATAAAGAACCAGTCAAAAATGCCTATTTTGTAAAGCTTATATAAAAGCATGGCCGCAATCGGTATCACAATCATTCCGATAAAGCCGTACAGCTTATAGCCTATCCATATCGAAATGAGCGTTGCCAGCGGATCCAAGCCGATACTGCTTGAAAGAATTTTCGGCTGCAGAAGATTTCTCATAGACATACAGATAAGATAAAGCACCGCAATGCCGATTGTAAAATACATGGAGCCGCCCATCAAAAGGTTGATAACAGCCCACGGAATCAGCACCGTTCCGGTGCCGAACACCGGAAGCATATCTATAAGCGCCGTTATAACCGCAATAAGCGCGGCATGCTTAACGCCCAAAATCAAAAAGCCGACAAAAAGCTCCGCCGCGGTAATAGCGGATAAAATAAACTGTGCGCGAAGCCACCCGAAAAGCGCGCCGAAGCATTCGCTTTTAATAAGCGCCAGCCTCTCCGAAAAGCCGTCGGATACCTTTCTTTCGTAAAGCGCCTTTATTTTTTCACGCTCTCCCGTGAAAAAATATGTCGATAAAATAAGCATAACCGCGAAAACCAACGCCTCCGGCAAACTCTTCACAACCGAAAGCGTACCGCCGGCAAGACTGCCCGCAAAGGGACTGAGCCAATGCCCCAGGCTTTTTGTAAGGTCGAAATCTCCGTCGCTTTTCAATTCGATTCCGTCAAAATTTTTCGCAATAACCTCAAAGAAATCAATCGGCAGTGACTCCGACCATTTGTCCAGCGCCTCAATCCCGCTTTCGATATACTGCGCGAACGACCGTGTCAAATCATCCCAATTTTCTATTATAACTCCCGAAAAATCGGAAACGGTGCTCACCAAAAGCATAACCAAAAGCGTTAAAAGCGTCAACAACAACAAAACCGTAATTACCGCACCGACCCTGTAGGGAATTTTCAGCCGCTTTTTTAACATTTTCACCAAGGGATACGCCGCAAGCGAAACAAACCACCCTATCACAAAGGGCAGCATAAGCGCGATAAAATAAGGCAGTACCTTAAGAATCAGCACAACCGCACCGATTAAAAGCGCCATCAAAACAAACCTTATGTATTTTTTGTGAAATTTGTTAAGCCTTTCGAAAAATTCTTCCATTCGGTATCACCGGCTTCCTTTAATTAACTCTCGTAAAAAAGCTTATGCGGCATAAATTCCTTTCTCGTGCCGCAAGGCTTTAATTCCTGCCGCAGGCAATTCATTGATTTCAAGCTTCGCTTGAAATCAGTATACCACAAAATCCTGAAAACTACAAGAATTTTTAAAAAAATATTGTAAATATTCTTACTTTGTGGTATAATAAACTGATTACGTATATTCGGGACAGCCGCCGAAATAATTTCATCGGTGCTGTATCAAGAAAGGAATGAATGGAATATATGAATATATTCACTAAAATTTTCGGTACGCACAGCGACCATGAATTAAAGAAAATCCGCCCCACGGTGGAGGAAATTCTATCGTTGGAGCCTTCCATGCAGGCTCTTTCCGATGATGAGCTTCGCGCACAGACGGATAAGCTCAAAGCGCGCTATGCGAGCGGCGAAACGCCGGAAGCACTTTTACCGGAGGCATTTGCCACCGTACGCGAGGCATCGTGGCGTGTTCTTTCCAAAAAGCCCTTCCCCGTTCAGTTGATGGGCGGCATAATCCTTCATG
>CAZRUB010000053.1:0-8680 GCA_964603185.1 uncultured Ruminococcus sp. | reverse complement strand
CCCGCCCTTAACAACCGCCGTAAGGATGGTTGTGGAGCCTGTAGGTGTGGGAACTCTCTGAGCGGAGCCGATGAGCTTACCGTTGAGCTCGGGAATAACAAGGCCGATTGCCTTTGCGGCACCCGTGGAATTGGGAACGATGTTAACCGCCGCCGCTCTGGATCTTCTTAAGTCGCCCTTTCTCTGGGGGCCGTCAAGAGTCATCTGGTCGCCTGTGTAAGCGTGGATTGTGCACATGATACCGGACTGAACCTCAGCATATTTGTTAAGCGCGTCAGCCATGGGTGCAAGGCAGTTTGTCGTGCAGGATGCAGCGGATATAATCTTGTCATCCTTTGTAAGCGTTTCGTGGTTTACATTGTAAACGATAGTGGGAAGGTCATTTCCCGCGGGAGCGGAAATAACAACCTTCTTGGCGCCCGCCTGAATGTGTGCGGAAGCCTTTTCCTTGGATGTATAGAAGCCAGTGCACTCCAATACAACATCAACGTTAAGCTCGCCCCAAGGAATGTTTACAGCGTCCTTCTCAGCGTAAATTCTGATTTTCTTGCCGTCAACGGTGATGGAATCCTCATCTGCGGAAACAGTGTCGCAAAGTGCGTATCTGCCCTGAGAAGAGTCATACTTAAGCAAATGTGCAAGCATCTTCGGGCTTGTAAGATCGTTGATTGCAACAACCTCATAGCCTTCCGCGCCGAACATCTGTCTGAACGCAAGACGTCCGATACGACCAAAACCGTTTATACCTACTCTAACCATTTTCAACATCCTCCTAAAAGATATTTTGATTATTTGTTAACGGTGATATTTTCTATCACCGGTGCAACCAAGGGTTGTGACCTTTCGCCGCTGTAGGGATTCTGTCTCCCCCCCGTGGACGCCATTGCATCCAACACCCCCTATCCCTCAACAAGCTTTCCGAACGCCGCCTACTGACCGCCCAAAAATTCCGAATCGGCATCACAGATGAAAAACTGCGAGCTTGCACTGTCCGGGTCGCTTGTGCGTGCCATGGAAATAACGCCGCGCTCATGGCTTACGGGGTTGTCCACTCCGTTGGCGGAAAACTCACCCTTAATCTTCTTGTCGGAGCCCGCCATGCCCATACCGTCCGTGGAGCCGCCCTGTATCATAAAGCCCTTATATATTCTGTGGAAGGTAAGTCCCTTATAAAAGCCCTCCTCCGCAAGCTCCAAAAAATTCGCAACCGTTTCCGGCGCATGCTCGGGATAAAGCTCAAAAACCATATCGCCGAAATCCTTAACGGATATTGTAACCATCGGATTTTCCTCCTTATCATCCTTATCGTCAATCTCTTTATCAACGTCCGCACCGCTTCCGAGCTCCTCCGAGATGTTTGCGGGAGCCTTTTTCCCTCCGCAGCCCGTCACCGTGCAAAGCACCAAAAGCAACGCGAGTGTTAAAGATAAAAATTTACGCATTTTTCAATTCTCCTTTTATTATAACCTTTTTTTCGCCCATTGGCAAGCAAAACCTTCCAATTTCCACGAAAAGCATATGACTTTGTTATTTTTTTAACTGTTTTTGGGCATTTTCCACTAACGATGAACCCCGATTTTATTCGGTATACTGCTCCACTATGGCTTTTATTCCGTCATAATCCGGAAGAACGTGGGCGCCGTAAATCGTATTCGGCATCGTATACATATCAAACGAGGTTATCCCCACGGACAGTATTTCCTTACTGTAGTCCAGAAGCGCGTCCAACGAGATGTTGGATTTCAGCGAGTCCGAAAGGGATGCGTATATCTTCGGGAGCGCCTTGATATATTTTTTGTTAAGCTTCTGCTCGATCAGCGCCTTCACGAAGTCACGCTGAACCTCCACGCGTTCCAAGTCGGCTCTCGCGTAATCGGCGCGGTACCTCACAAGCCCCTCCGCCGCTTCGCCGTCCAATATCTGCCGTCCGCCCTTGATTGCTATATGAAGGTCCTGATACGGGTCATCGTAATAATAGCCCTGGGGGCGAACATCAAATTCAACACCGCCCAGCCCGTCAATCACGTCGCGAAAATCTTGGAATGTGAACACCACGTAATAATTGACCGGAAGGTTCAAAAGCTCCTTCACCTTTTTTATGGTGGTTTCCGCTCCGCCGTGTGCGTAAGCCTCGTTTATAAGCATGGTTCGTCCGTCAACGTGAACGTAGGTGTCACGCGGGATGCTCATCATAAAGCACTTTCCGTCAAGCGTGTTGTACCTCATAAACATAAGCGTGTCCGTTCTCGTTTCGTCCTTGTCCAGACCCATTATCAAAGCATTTATCGTAACGTTTCCGTCCTTAACCTCAACCTTATCTATTTCGTTTCCGGTATTTACATGCTGAAACGGCGTCGCCATCAAAAACGCCATACGAACGCCGAGGTACGCCGACGCTATCAAGCATATGACAAAAATACCTAATTTAAACACTCTGCTTTTCTTCATTTTTTCCTCCGATGCTGTGCCCAAAAGGGCAGTGCCTGTCCCTTAAAAAGGCAAAAACCGAGAGGCAGAGCCAAAGCCCGCTCCGCCTCCGGAAAAATTTTATTTACGGGAATTCAATTCGTCATTAAGCGCCGAAAGCTCCTCCGCATATTCGTCCAGCTTAAGCTTTGCCGCGTTTATTTTTTCCTCAAGCTCCCCGCAATCGACCTCATCCCCGCAGGTACCGCTTTCGTATATAAGCCTTCCGAGGTTTTTATAGCCGTCATCCATCTTTCCCTTAAGCTCCGTAATTTTAAATTTAAGCTTTGCGTGGGAGAACGCCTTTTCGGTTACCTTAACCGTCGATACGGCCGCCTTGTCAAGGCCGCTTTTTATTTTATCCATATTTATTTCCATAATTTCACTGCCTTCCGTTTTATATTATATACCCGAAAAAAGCTTTTGTCTACAAAAAAATGAAAATATTTTATTAAATCTTTATTAAACAAGATATTTCCTCAAGTCCTCTTTTTTTCTTTCGCAAACGGTATCGATGTTTTTAATGTACTGTAAAACATCCTTTGTGTTGTATATTCGGTTCACGCCGTTATTCACCGCCTTTGTGGAGGCACCCGCGCCGCAGCCTATCACGGTGTTTTCCTCCTCCATAATGCAGACGTTGTATAAAGACTCCCTTCCAGGCAGGGCATATCCCGTATTTTCAAGGTTTCCCATGGTATTGCGCTGCTTATACATATAGTAAGGCAAATATCCGTTATCCGAAGTGAAGGCGCGCGACAGGTCAACCATTTTGTCCGCCTTTTCCGAGTCGGCAAAGCCGCCCTCCTTAAAAATGCGCGACGCGCGCTTTAAGTACATTGTGTGCACGGTCAGCTCCTCCGGCATAAGGGTCTTCATTTTCTCCAACGTATTCAAAAACATTTCTTCGTTTTCCCCGGGCAGACCCGCTATTATATCCGAATTTATGTTTTCAAAGCCGAGGCTTCTCGCCTCATCGAACGCTCGCAGTACATCCTCCGGACTGTGCCGTCTTCCGATTTTTTTCAGTGTTTCGGAATTCATCGTCTGCGGATTGATGCAAATTCTGTTCACGCCGCGGCGCTTAAGCATTTTAAGCATAGAAAAATCCGTTGCGTCGGGCCTTCCCGCTTCTACCGTAAGCTCCGTTTTCTCCGATATATTAAAGGCGGAACCCGCCTTTAATATAAGCTTTTCCAAAAGCTCCTCTCCCATTGCGGGCGGCGTCCCGCCCCCTATGTAAACCGAGGTGACGTTAAGCCCCAGCTCACGGACGGATAACGCCATCGCCGAAAGCTCCTTCTCCAGCGCGGCTTCATATTCCGTCATATGCTCCGAATATACTCCCGAGGCCTCCGTTATAAACGAGCAATATGCGCACCTGGTCGGACAAAAGGGAATTCCGATATATATTCCGATATCGTTTTTTCCCAATTTCGACAAAAGCCTTTCCGATTGCTCCGCCGTTTGCGAGGCAAGCCGTATCTTTTTATCGCTTACCCAATAATCGTCCTTGAGAATTCTTTCCGCTTCCTCCCGCGAATGCTCCGCCGTGAGCATGCGAAAAAGCTTCGTCGGACGGATTCCCGTCAGCACGCCCCAGGGCGTATCCGCGCCCGAAAGCTTTTTAAGCGCAAGAAAGGCGGACTTTTTCACCGCATTCTTAAATTCCGCGGCATTTTCCTTTTCCGCCGCATATTCCCCGCGGCTCTTTTTTCCGTCGGCCTCGGCCTCGGTTACGATTATCTTTTTACCGTCGTCATAGCTTGACGTTACGCTTACCGATGAGCTCGGCAGAAAAAAAAGCGAGCATATCTGTTCAATCGAATAACGGTCCTGATGGTTTACGGTTTCAATTTTCATGCTTCACCTCAAAAAGGGGTTTTCGTTCCGCTCTTTCCCTATCGTTGTCGAAAAGCCGTGGCCGGGATGCACGCGCACCTCATCGTCCAAAAGCATAAGCCTCCACAAGGAATGCATGATTTCGTCGAAGCTTCCGTAATCGGTTCTTCCTATTGAGCCGGCAAAAAGCGTGTCACCGGAAATAAGCTCCCCCTCCCCGTAAAGGGATATGCTTCCCGGAGAGTGCCCCGGCGTTTTTATAACCTCAAATTCAACGCTTCCCACCGTTACGGTATCGGAATAAACCTCATCGGCAGAAAGCGGCGAGAACCCCTCGTCGCTTCCGCGAAAGCCCCCGTAAAGGCTTGTATCCGCGCTTTTTATCATGCTCTCATCCTCGCGGCTTATATAAATCCTCGCACCGGTCCTTTTTCTTACCGCGTCCGCCGCCATAATATGGTCAAAATGGCCGTGAGTCAAAAGTATTTTCGTTACGTTAAGTCCCGATATTTTCGCGAGGATTTTCTCCTCATCCCCGCCCGGGTCAACAACGCATGCCTCGTCGCCGCAGGAAACCACATAACAGTTGGTATGAAGAGCGCCGACAAAAATTCGTTTTATTTCCATTTTGCTTTATACACACCTTTTTCTTATGTTCTTTTGCTTTATGCCCTTATCACGTCAAACACACCCGGTATGGTGTGAAGCTTTCTTTCGATTTGCGCTATCTGCGATTTATCGCTTATGGCAACGGTTATCGCAAGACTTGCCACGTTATTTTTGTTGACCGCGTTAAGGGACGCGATTTGAAGCTTAAGCTCCGAAAGGCAGGCCGTGATATCGGCAAGCAACCCCTGTCTGTCCGATGCCTTCACAAGAAGGTTGCACTCGAAAGCGCCCTCGCCGTCCGTGTCCCACTCACACTCGATAAGGCGGCTTTTTTCCATGTCGGAAAGAAGGCCGCGGTTAACGTTGACGCAGTCCCTTCTGTGAACCGAAACGCCGCGTCCGCGTGTGATAAATCCGACTATATCGTCCCCGGGCACGGGATTGCAGCACTTGGACAGACGCACAAGAAGGTTGCCCTCCCCCTTTATGATAACGCCGTTTTCGGAGCGGCTCCTCTTTCTTTGTGCCGCCTTCCTTTGCGCAAGAAGCCTTTCCTCCGCCTCCGCCTCAGCGATTTTCGCCTTAAGCTCATGATTGAAATCTATCAGCCTTTGAACGATTCTCTGCGGTGTTACGGCGTTGTTCGCCACGCTGACGAACATATCCTCCTGCGTATTGTAATTGAACTTTTTTATAACCTGCTCAATATAGCCCTGCCCCATAACCTCACTTACGGCAAGGCCGAGCCGTTTGATTTCCTTATCGATAAGCTCCCTGCCCTTAACGATATTGGTTTCCCTTTGCTCCCTCTTGAACCACTGGTTGATTTTGTTTTTAGCGGAAGCTGTTTTGCATATTTTTATCCAATCCAGCTTCGGCCCCCTTTCGGTGCTTCCGGTTAAAATTTCGACAATATCGCCGTTTTGAAGCTTATAGTCTATGGGGACGATTTTCGCATTGACCCTGGCGCCGGTCATTTTATAGCCTACCGCGCTGTGAATCGCAAACGCAAGGTCAATGGGTGTGGCGCCGGCAGGCAGGCTTATAACCTCACCCTTGGGGGTGAACACGAAAACCTCATCCGAGAACATGTCGATTTTAAGCATATTGTAAAAATCCGCACTGTCCGTCACGTCCTTTTGGATTTCCAAAATATCCCTGACCCAGGCAAGCTTTTTATCGTAGTCCTCGTCCCTTTGATCGGTTTTTCCTTCCTTGTATTTCCAATGGGCGGCGATACCGTTTTCCGCGATTTTATGCATCTGCCAGGTTCTTATCTGCACCTCAAAGGGATAGCCCTTCGGCCCGATAAGCGTTGTGTGAAGCGACTGATACATGTTGGGCTTGGGCATGGCGATATAATCCTTCACTCTGCCCGGTATCGGCTTAAACATTTCATGCACCATGCCCAGCGCCGCATAGCAGTCATTCAAATCGTTGACTATAATACGAACGGCAAAAAGGTCGTATATTTCGTCGATGCTTTTTCCCTGCGTGAACATTTTGCGATAGATACTGTAATAATGCTTCACTCTTCCCTTGATTTCGCCCTCGATATGCATATCCGAAAGCTTTGAAGCGAAAAGCTTGATGATTTCGTCAACATATTCCTCACGCTCCTGCTTTTTCATGTGAACAGAATCGGCAATTTCATAATATGCCACGGAATCCAGATATTTAAGCGATAAATCCTCCAGCTCCCACTTTATGCGCTGAAGACCCAGCCTGTGCGCAAGGGGCGCGTAAACATCCAGCGTTTCCTTTGCGATACGAAGCTGCTTTTCCTCCGGCATATACATAAGCGTGCGCATATTGTGCAGTCTGTCGGCAAGCTTTATTATTATGACCCTTATATCCGATGCCATGGCAAAGAACATCTTCCTGACATTTTCAATCTGGCGCTGCTCATTGGAAACAAAGGGAATTTTGTCAAGCTTTGTAACCCCCTCGACCAAATCGGCGATTACCGAGCCGAAGGTGCCCTTAACCGTGTTGTAGTCATCCTTTTCCACATCCTCGATAACGTCATGCAAAAGGCCCGCGGCAACACACTCGGAATCCATTTCCAGCTCCGCCAAAATAATTGCCACACCCACGGGATGCACAATATAAGCCTCACCCGATTTACGCTTTTGAAGCTTGTGCGCATCCTTGGCATATTCGTAGGCCCTTTCCACAAGGGATGTGTCGGGCATATATTTTTTTACGGCATCAAGCAATACCTCATAACAGACTTCGCTTTTTTGCATTAATTTAACCTCCCCATCGGAAAGCCTTATATCGTCACAACCGATGAAACCTTGATTCCCGATTTTTCCAGCTTTTCACGTCCTCCCAGCTCCGAAAGCTCCACCAGGAAAACTGCCTCTCCCACCTCCGCGCCGAGGCTTTTTACCATATCCGCAATGCACCTTACCGTGCCGCCCGTCGCAATAAGGTCATCAAGAATCGCAACCTTATCGCCCTTTTTCACCGCATCGATATGCATCTGGAGCGTATCGGTTCCGTACTCAAGCTCATAGCTTCCGCTTATGGTTTCGTAGGGAAGCTTGCCTTTTTTCCTCACGGGCACGAAGCCGAGCCCGAGCTTATATGCAACGGGTGCGCCTACGATAAAGCCGCGCGCCTCGCTTCCGACGATAACGTTGCAGCCGGATGCCTTTACCTTTTCGCAAAGAGCGTCAATCGCCTCCGAAAACGCTTCGCCGTCCGCCAAAACGGTGGTTATATCGATGAAATCGATTCCCTCCTTCGGGAAATCCTTGATATGGCGAAATTTTTCTTTTAAATCCATTTTCAAAACTCCTTTTTAATATAAAATATCCTTTATCAAAAGCTGAGGTCTGCCGGTATACGAATTCATTTCAAGCGTTCCGGCAAGATGCACCCGTTTTCCCGTATAAAGCTTCTTTGCCATGCTTCCGATGTTGAATTTTATTCCTTCAATCGAATAAGAATCCTTCTCCGCGATAAGCTTAAGGTGCTTTCCCTCACTCAGCATGCGCATATCCGTTATTTTCGCATCCGTAAAAGCAAACACGGGCTTTGCATTATCCGCACCCGTGGGCTCCAGCAGGGAAAGCATTTCGATGTTTCTTTTTGTTACGGCTTTAACCGGCGGCCTTAAATCTATTTTAATTCTTCTTATGCGGGCTTCCTCGGTAACATTCCCTCTCACCCACTCGTTTATGCTTTTTCTGAAGGAGGCTTCTTTTGCCTTATCAATCACCGCACCCGCCGCAAGCGCATGACCGCCGAAGCTTACCAGGCTTTCCTTTGCGGCCGCGAGCGCATCGTAAAGGTTTATCCCCTCAATGCTTCTGGCCGAGCCCTTTCCTCTTTCGCCCTCGTAAGCTATGACCATGCACGGCTTGTGCGCCGCCTCGGTTATTCTCGCCGCGACAATACCGGTAACCCCGGCATGCCACCCCTCCTTACCGACCACGATAACCTCATCGTCGGCAAGGGAGCCTTCTTTTATAAGCTCCACCGCTTCTTTATATATTTTTGCCTCCTCTTTTTTCCGCAGGTCGTTAAAGTCGCAAAGCCTTTCGGCTTTTTCATCGGCCCTTTCGGCATCATCCGCCGTCAAAAGCTCATAAGCCGCGTCGGCTCTGTCCATTCGCCCCGCGGAATTAATCCTGGGAGCCAAGATAAAGGAAATATCCTCGGCGAATATCTCACCGCTCTTGCCCGCCCTTGCGAAAAGCGCCGCAATCCCCGGTAACGGCTTCTCATTTATCTCTTTAAGTCCTTTTTTCAC
>CAZRUB010000052.1:0-9145 GCA_964603185.1 uncultured Ruminococcus sp. | reverse complement strand
CTCCTTTGCTTTTCTCTCGTAAAAGTCCGACAACGGCTCCAGCGTTGCACTGCCGTACTTTCTTTCAAGCGCGCGTCTTAAAATATCATCTGCCGCCGCCGGGTTTTTGGAAAGGAACGGCCCATGCATATAAGTGCACACCGTATTTTTGTAAACAGCCCCCTCTTTTTTATCCTCACCGTTATTTCCGCCCCCACAGAGTACTCTGCCGAGAGGCTCCAAATCTCCGATGTCCGTTCTTCCCGAATGGTTTTCAAAACCGACAAGGGTTTCCAAGCCGTTTTCTATAATAATATTTCCTATTATTCTGCTTTTTCCCGCATCGGTTTTAATGGGAAGCACCGAAAGTCCCTTCATTTTCCTTTTATCTGCGGCAACGTAATATTCGCCCATAAGCTGATATCCTCCGCAAATGCACAAGGCCGCTCCGCCGTCCTCAACATAGCCTTTTATGAAGTCACGCCTGTTCTTTATGAGATCCTCGGACGCTATCGTTTGTTCGAAGTCCTGCCCGCCTCCGAGAAATAATATATCGCACTTTTTCAGCGCAGAGCCCACCGTAACATTATCGATTTTTACGTCGATTCCGCGCCTTTTTGCACGGTCACAAAGAATTTTAATATTCCCGTCGTCACCGTAGGTATTCAAAAGGTCGTGATAAAGATGTACTATATTAAGCTCCATATTCACCCTACTTCCACATCTCTTTTACAATGCCCTTTCGGTACATTGTTTTTCTTAATCCCGTCATTGCGGTATACGTGCAAAGTGCAAAAACCCTTGACCTGCATTCGGAAATGCTTTTTATGACCTCGTCGTCATTTTCCGCAATCAAAAACTTCTCTTCGGGAATACCGGCAATTTTCAATCTTACAGCCATATCAAATCTGCGTGTTCCGCCGATAATGATTTTTTCCGCTTTAAGCATGCTTAATTTCTCAAAGTGCGCATCCCATACCCAGGATATATCCGTACCGTCCGCCCAATTATCGTTAAGCATCAGCAAAAGCGAGCATGGCTCCTCACAAAGCGTTAACGTATCTATGCACTGGTCGCAGCCCGTAGGGTTCTTTATCAACGAAAGCTGCAGTCCTGTTCCGTACACATCTATCATTTCATTTCTGCCGAATCTGCTTTGCTGAGCCGCAATTCCGTCCGCAATCGTTTCTTTCTTCACCCCCGCCAAAGCGGTTACCGCAAATGCCGCGAGAGCGTTATACATATTGTACACGCCGGCAACCGAAAGCTCCGTCCTTTGGCCTTCAATTGTGACGCATGAGCCGTCCACAGTAACGGAATTTATCTTCTGCAGCTCAAACTCTCTTTCCGGGCGCCTAAAGCCGCACTTCGGGCAAAAATAATCGCCCAAATTATTAAACGTGATGAAATTAAATTTATATCGTTCTCCGCAGCACTTGCAAAACGCCGAATCCATATTTGAAGTGATAACGCCGTTACCCTCTGAAAATCCGAAATAATGAATTTTGTTTTTCAGCGTTGCTTCCGCAAAAAGCGCTTCATCCGCATTGAGGACAAGCTCCGTTTTCGGCGAAAGCATGATTGCCTCTTTAATTTTCTCCCAGGTTGTGTAAATTTCACCGAATCTGTCCAACTGATCCCTGAAAATATTTGTTACAACCATATACTCGGGCTTTATATATTTATTGACAATTCTTGTATATGCCTCATCACACTCCAGCACCGCCCACTCGCCCTTTTTATAGCCGTCGATAAGGCATGATGCTATTCCGTCCGTCATGTTTGCCCCGGACGCGTTTGAAATGACCTTATATCCGGCCTCCTTAAGGATACCGGTTATCATGGACGCCGTTGTGGTTTTGCCGTTTGTTCCGGTAACCATTATCACTCTGCACCCCGACGCAAGCTTCGGAAGAATATCGGGCTTGATTTTAAGGAGCAGTCTTCCCGGCAGGCTGCTTCCGCCGCCGAGCCTTCTGCACACTTTCGAAAAAACGCCGAATATATAAATTAATACATTTTCTATTTTAATCACGCTTTCATTTAACAAAAATCTTCTTTTTCACAAGCACTTTTCTCAGAATATCATTTGACTCTTGCTATGTCAATACTGCCTTCACCCAAGCCGGAAGTTATTTCGTACATACGGGAGAATATATTGTCTTTTTCTCCGTTTCTGACAAAAGACATATTTGCACTTATAACCCTTTCGCCGAACTCGGAAAAGTAAACAAGGGCCGAATAATCGCCGTCATAGTCCAAATACAAAGCAAAGTCGTTTTTGAAATCCTTCGGCATAACATAGCCTTCCGCATTTGTCAGTATCGTCATAGCCGCAAGACTTTCCGAACCGTAGGAAGCGTTAATCATTGTCGCAAGTGTTGTAAAATTAACCTTGTTTAATGCAAGCAGCTTTTCTATGTCAAAGCCCTCAAATTCATCGCCGAGCAACGTCTTAATGTTTTCCGACATTTTTTCGCGGTCAGCGGCAAAATAATATATCTCTTTCGGCTTACTGTAATCCAAAGCACCAAGAGCAAGTACCTGCTCACGTATTTCATCATTTGCGGTATAATATCCGATAAAATCCTTATCCTCAGCACATTCCCCGGCTTCGGCAGTGAGCTTAATCGCCTCATCAATGTAGAAATCATCGATTTCGATTGTATCTGTTACAGTAATCTTAGTCGGTGCGTCAGCTCCTCCGACAATGCTTTCGATTGGTATATCATTTCCGAGCTCTTCTCTAAGCTCAGCTGTCTGTGCCGAGTAAACCCTTGCGATCGTAACAATAGCCTGCTCGGTTGTATATACCTCCTGCGGAGCAAAATTATTGTTTCCGACACCGTTCATAACATTCATATTACACATTGTCTGAACCGCATCCACGGCCCAATCGGAAATATATGTGATGTCATCAAATTCAAACCAAAGCTCCGTAGCCTCAACAGGAAGGGTTTCATTTACCATACGCTGAAGTATTACCGCCGCTTCTTCACGGGTAAGAGGGTCATTCGGAGCAAATTCATGTGTTGATTTTCCGTTGATAATGCCCATCGCACATAAAATTTCGATTTTCGGATTGTCCGTATCGTCAAAGCTGTTTCCGTCGGAGGACGAAAACATACCGAGAACATTTTCGCAGTAGTTATATATAAGCTCGCAAAATTCCTCTCGGGTGATAGGATTGCGGTAGTTATATTCCCTGCCTTCCTCTGTAATGCCGAATTCGAAAGCAAATTCAACATCTTTTTTTGCCCATTCGCTCGGTGCTGCAGTTGTTTCCTCAGCAAAAACTGCCATTGACATTGAGAGTAAAGTAGTGATTGATAAAATGATTGATATAAGCTTTTTCATTGACCGCGCCCCCTTATTTAATCGCTGCATTTATCTTTTTTTGCGTATCCTTGTTTTGGCAATATAACCTCATTATACTACAAACATCACATTTTATCAAGCATTTTGTTGATTATTCAAGCTTTATGTGTTAAAATATAATCAGGTGATTTGTTTGAAAAAAATATTTTTATGCATTATCTCTGGAATACTTTGCGGAACGGCTTTTCTTTTTCCGTTTTTGAAATGGGTGCTTTTTCTTTCGCCCGCCCTGTTTTTTTATGTTGCACTTCATTCGAAAAAGCCGTTTATGCACGGCTTCGCTTTCGGTACCGCATATTCTGCGGTAAGCTCCTCTTTTCTTTTAACGCTTGATTTGGAGCATTTTTTTACCGTAAAAGCATTGTCCGTTCTTCTTCCGATAATTGCGTTTTTGAGCGTTGCTTTGTTTTCGGGTGCTTTTACGGGCATTATGACTTTTGCTTTTTCAAGGCTTAAAGCCAAAGCTCCGCCCCGACTTTATCCGCTGCTTTTTTCATCGCTCTGGGTTATTTACGAATATATAACCGGTGCGCACTTTCTCCCGACGGGATACACCTGGCAACGCCTTGCCGTCCCCTTTGCCGACCTAACGCCGTTTATTCAAACGGTATCCTTATTCGGTACGCTTTTTATTTCATTTACGGTTATATATTTTGCTTCATCACTCTCGGTTGCAATATCGCAAAGAAAAGCAGCGCCGTTGTACTTCCCCGTAATACTTATTATAATTTCCTCCGTTGCTTCTTTACTTATGTATACCACTCCCGAAAGCGGAGCTTTTATAAGTGCGGCGGCAATTCAAAACGGCGAGGATGCTTACGATAAGCGCTCCGCCTCCGCATACGACAGCTTTTTATCGGTCAAAAACGAAATCCGCGGCGCCGAGCTTATTGTGTTTCCCGAAGCCGCAATGATGACCGACCTTTCAAAATCGGAATATTTAACCGAGCTTACGGCTACCGCAAAAAGCAATAATTCCGTTGTGCTTTTGGGCGCGCTTTACAGCTCTGCCGACGAAAAACGCTATACCTCCGTATATCTTCTTTCCTCCGACGAGGCCGATATATCCTCCAAAAGGCATCCCGTTCCCTTCGGAGAATATATACCTATCGCTTCGCTTTTTTCGGAGGACATAAGAAAAAGCAATATTTCAGGCTCGGATTCACTGTATCCCTTATGCTCCGGCAAAATATCCGCCGGTGCAATAATCTGCTTTGATTCCGCTTTCCCGAAATATTCCGCCGAAGCGGTTAGGCACGGCGCAAACATTTTATGCTTTTCCACAAACGATTCGTGGTTTTCATCCGATGTAAGCGCACGACTGCATTTATACCACAGCATTTATCGCGCGGCCGAAAACTCCCGCTACTGCATAAGAAGCGCCTGTACGGGGATATCCGCCATTATAGATTCCAAAGGCAATGTGCTTTCCTCCATGCAATTCGGCGATTCCGGCAGGGCTTCGGGCAGGGCTCTTCTTAAAACCAATCGCACCCTATACAGTATTACAGGCGATGCGCCGATGCTTCTTTTTGCGCTTTTTATAATATTTTATTCCGTTAGGAAAGGGGTTAACCATGGGTTACGACAAAAAATTAAAGCAAAAATTTCCCGAGCTTGACATAGCATATTTCGATACGATAGATTCCACAAACGCCGAAGCAAAAAGATGCGTACTGTCCGGCAAGGTTAAAAAAAATCTTTTTATTGCCGAAGCACAAAGCCGCGGCCGCGGCAGAATGGGACGTTCCTTTTATTCTCCTCCGAGCACCGGACTTTATTTAAGCTTTGCCTATGCCTGTCGGGACATTACTCCGAGCTCTTTATCCGTCACCTCGCAAAGTGCGGTTGCCGTTGCGACCGCTGTCGAAGCACTCACACCATTTTCCTGCAATATAAAATGGGTGAACGATATTTATTTGGGCGGCAAAAAAATTGCCGGGATTTTGGCCGAATCGCTTATATACGATATAGCTTATATAATTGTCGGAATAGGCGTAAACCTTTCCACAACCGAATTCCCGGATGAGCTTGCCGAAAAGGCCGCCTCCATAAATTATCCTCCTCTTACCGCAGAAGCGCTTGCGGAAAAAATATGCGAAAATATGCTTTTTTATATCGACAATCCCGATGATAAAGCATATCTCGAAAGCTATCGCGCGCATTCAAACACAATAAACAAAAAGGTTACATACACCAAAAACAATGTGACCTTTCACGGCACCGCCGTGTCGTTTACCGACGAAGCGCATCTTGTTATAAAAAGGGATGACGGAAGCACGGATATATTAAACAGCGGTGAAATTTCCCTAACCGAAAGAGACTAATACTTGTTTTTTAATCTGAAATTAAAAAAGTCGGCGTAACACTTTTGTATTACGTCGGCTTTTTCTCTCCGCAAAAAAATTATTATTTGTTTTCCTTTCCCGCCTCTGTTATTATCGGCAATATCATGGGGCGGCGTTTTGTTGTTTCCTGCAGGAAATCCGAAATCTGATTTTTAACGGCATTTTTGATTGCAACCCAGTCAACCCCGGGCTTTCTGTTTTTACGAACCGCTTCCTCCGCAGCCGAAACCGCAACCTTTTTAATTCCGTCAATTAATTCTTCAGATTCTTTAACATACACAAAGCCGCGCGAAACAACCTCCGGGCCGGAAACGATTTTTCCGCTTTTGCCATGTACGGAAAGAACCACCACAATTATGCCGTCCTCCGCCAAGTGCTTTCTGTCGCGAAGTACAACATTGCCCACATCTCCCACGCCGTATCCGTCAATCAAAACCGCGCCGGCGGGAACATTTCCCGTAACGGCGGCGCCCTCCTTATTGATTTCCAGCACATCTCCGATATTCATAAGGAAGGTGTTTTTCTGCTTAACACCGCACTGCACCGCAAGGCTTGCGCTTGTTGCAAGATGGCGGTATTCGCCGTGCGCCGGAATAAAATATTTCGGGCGAACAAGCCCGAAGATGATTTTAAGCTCCTCCTGGCACGCGTGGCCGGATACGTGAACATCCGCAAGCGCTTTATATATAACCTCAGCGCCTTTTTTGAAAAGCTCATTTATAACCCTTGAGATCGTTTTTTCATTTCCCGGAATTGGTGATGCCGAAATTATAACTAAATCTCCTTTGCCGATCTCAACCTGCCTGTGGTCGGAAAAAGCCATTCTCGTAAGGGCGCTCATCGGTTCGCCCTGGCTTCCCGTGGTTATTATAACGAGCTGATTGTTTTTATATTTATGAATTTCATCGATGCCGATCAAAAGCCCGTTCGGCACCTTCATATAGCCGTGCTCTATCGCAACCTCAACAACATTGAGCATGCTTCTTCCCGAAACGGCAACCTTCCTTCTTGTTTTGATTGCCGCATTGATAATTTGCTGAACCCTGTGCACATTCGATGCAAAGGTCGCAACAATTATCCTCTCTTTGTTGTGGGATGCGAATATCTCATCAAACTTTTCACCCACTGTCCTCTCCGACATGGTATAGCCCTTGCGTTCAACGTTTGTACTGTCGCTCATAAGCGCAAGAACCCCTGAATCGCCGAGCGTTCCGAACCTTGCAAGGTCAATCATGCCGCCGTCAATGGGAGTTGTATCGATTTTAAAGTCACCTGTATGAACAACAGTTCCCGCAGGCGTAAAAAGAGCAACACCGAACGAATCGGCTATGGAGTGGTTAACCCTTATAAACTCCGCCGTGAAATACCTGCCTATTTTAACGGTATCACCGGCCTTTACACTGTTAAGCCGCGCAATCGACAAAATACCGTGCTCCTTAAGCTTATGCTCAACCAGCCCTATTGTCATACGACTTCCGTATATCGGCACATTGCTCATTGTTCTTAAAAAATACGGAAGACCTCCGATGTGGTCTTCATGCCCATGAGTAAGAAGAACAGCACGTATCCTATCCTTGTTATTGACAAGATACGACATGTCGGGTATTACAAGGTCAACACCCAACATTTCCTCGTCGGGGAAAGTCATTCCGCAGTCCAGAACGACTATTTCTTCACCGTATTCAAACACGGTGAGATTTTTACCGATTTCATTCATGCCGCCCAGAGGAATAATCTTCAATTTTTGTTTTTTTGACACCTTTTCACCTCCGTGTTATTACGGATATAAATCGGAATTATATCCGTTTTCAATTTCCGAACACCAAATCCATATAATATTATACCACATTTTTTTTATTAGTCAAATAGAATTTAGCGCCAAATACCTTCTTTTTTTTGCACATACCGCTCCGAGCCTTCGTTTTTCCGCACAAAAATTCCTTTTATATTATTTATCATCAAATTTAAAAACCACTTTTTTATTTTCATCCAAGGAAAGATATGCCGAGAATTCTTTTCCGCTTTTCTTCGACACAAAGCCTTCGATTTTGTAGGTTGAGCCGGTTTGTAAAAGCTTTCTGATGTTTGAGGCCGAAATCTCACGCTGACAGATGGTGCCCCCCACGCTGAATTTACACCCGTTCTTATAGCCCTTACAACCGTAGCCATAACGATTGCGCATAACATCGCTTCCGCATACGGGGCATTTCCCCACAATATCGCCGAAAAAGCCCGTATCCGTATCACGCTCCGGCGCGGACGCATTCTTTTTGAAAACCTCGCTTATTTCCTTTTTTGCAAGCTCCACGCTGTCGCTTACGGCAATTTCGCCGCGATAAACCCTTTTAAGCGCCTTGCCCAGCTCTCCCGTTTTATACTTGTCCATGCTGATATTCATTTTGGAAAGCGATTCAATCAAAAACTCTCCGCCCGGCAAAATGGAATAAACATCCTTTTTGAGCATGATATATCCGCTTTTTTTTGCGTTTTCTATAATTCCGGTTCGCGTTGCCTCCGTTCCCAGCTCCAGTCCCTCAAACATGGCCTTATATTCCGCCGCATCATCCTCATCCGCCTTTGATATATCCTCTTTGAAAGGATTTTTCAAATAATTGTTAAGTGTTTCTATTGTGTAATGCTTCGGCGGTGTGGTTTCCTTTTCGGCAAGGGAAAACAAAATGTTTACCTCATCGCCCTTGTTAAGCTTCGGCAATATTTTATCCTTTTTCACATAATCGTCAAGCCTTGTCCATCCGGGCTCAAGCATAACGGTGCCTTTGAGCGAAAACTCTTCCGTTTCTCCCACCGCAACCGTTATTTCCGTTTTTTCCACCTTGCATTCTTCTCGGCAGAAAACCGCCGCAAATCGCCGCATAACCGCACTGTATACCTTATATTCATTCTCCGAAAGAGCTGTCTTATCGGGGATTTTATGCGTCGGCGTAAGTGCGGAATGCGACTCGATTTTGGAATCGTCGAATATCGTTTTTTTATCCTTAAATTCCAGCGGATAGCCTATTTTTTCAAATGCCGCGATAATGTTTTTTATTTTTCCCTTCTCCGCCGTTGCCAAATATTCCGAATTTGTTCTGGGATATGTAACATAGCCCTTTTCGTACAGTCCTTGTATGATTTTCAGGCTTTCGTCCATGGGCATTTTATATTTTTTGCCGAGCGCATTTTGCAGCTTTGTAAGCGAATAAAGCTTTCCGGGCGCAAGAATCTCCTTTTTTGTTTTTTTCGACTTGACAACCGCTTTTTCGCCGTTCAACCGTTCACAGTATTCCGTAGCGGCGGCAAGCTCGTTTTTCTCAAACTTCTTTTTGCTGAGAAGCTCCACCGTTTCTCCGTTTGTTTTCTCCTTGCTGAGCGGCGCATAGTATATATCGCTTTTGAAATTTCTGATTGCCATATCGCGGTCGTAAACCGCTTTGACAATG
>CAZRUB010000051.1:0-9203 GCA_964603185.1 uncultured Ruminococcus sp. | reverse complement strand
TTAAGGATTATAATTTAAGGTTTAAGGGTTAAGGACGGATTTGCACGGTGCGAGCACGGTGCTCTGTCGGTGCACGGCGAAAATGCGGCTGTTATGCGGTTTTTTGAGCAGGAGCATTTTCGGAAGACCTCGGCCTGCTGACTGCTTATATTAAGATGCTTACGTTAAGAGCTCTTAAATCAAGAGGTCTTATGCGGAGCAGGGAGCCCATAGGTTTTTTTCGGACAAACAATAAAGCACCCGTCATATTTTGAGCGGGTGCTTTTTATATCGATAATTATCAATATATCCGAAACGCATTACCCCGACGGGCACGGCGTTTTTTATTTTTCTTCGCTTTCCTTTCTTATCTGTGCGCGCTTGATTTTTCCGCCCAGAGTCTTGGGAAGCTCATCCACGAATTCCACTATTCGGGGATATTTATAGGGGGCGGTAGCGTGCTTAACGTGATTTTGAAGCTCACGCACAAGCTCGTCGGAGGGCTTATAGCCCTTGGTAAGAACGACCGTTGCCTTAACGACCTGCCCTCTTATGGGGTCGGGAGCGGCGGTGATGGCACACTCCAAAACGGCCGGATGCTCAATCAACGCGCTTTCAACCTCAAAGGGGCCGATTCGATAGCCGGAGCATTTTATAACATCGTCATGCCTGCCCACGAACCACAAATAGCCGTCATTGTCGCGCCAGGCAACATCCTTAAGGTTGTAGCTTCCGTCGCCCATGGCCTTTTCGGTTTCCTCGGGATTTTTATAGTAGCCGGTGAAAAGCCCCACGGGCGGGTTTTCCTTAACGCCGCGGATGACGATTTCCCCCTCCTCGCCGTTGTCGCAGACCTCGCCGTTCTCGTTCATCAGGCAAAGGTCATAAATGGGGGAGGGCTTTCCCATGGCGCCGGGAATGGGGGCAAACCACGGAAAATCCGCCGACAGCACCGTACCCTCGGTTTGACCGAAGCCGGTGTGAATTTCGCCGCCGGTAGCGGCCTTCCAGCGGTTGAAAACTTCGGGATTTAAGGGCTCTCCCGCGGTGCACCACTGACGAACGGAGGATAAATCGTAGGAAGCAACATCCTCCTGAAGCATGAAGCGATACATAGTGGGCGGTGCGCAGAAGGTCGTCAAACGGTATTTTTCCATAACGGACAAAAGCTTTTCGGGAACGAACTTTATAAAGTCATAGCAGAAAACCGTTGCCCCGCAAATCCACTGGCCGTAAATCTTGCCCCAGCCGAACTTTGCCCAGCCGGAGTCGGAAACGCTCATATGAAGCTTGTTTTCCTCCACCCTCTGCCAGTATTTTGCGGTGACGATGTGCCCCAAGGGGTGCCAGTAGTTGTGCATAACCATCTTCGGCATGCCCGTTGTGCCGGAGGTGAAGTAAATTTGCATAAGGTCACTTCCGCCGGCGGATGCCTCGGTCCTCGGGAACTCGTCGGAGCAGCGCTCAAGCTCCGCGTTAAAGTCAAGCCAGCCGTCGCGCTTTACATTGTCAACCAGGCAATAGGCCCTGACCGAGTCCATCTCGCTTCGCGCCGCCTCCACCTGATTTATAACATAGTCGTCGTCCACGCAAACGATTGCGGAAACGCCCGCCGCCTTCGCGCGGTACGCAATGTCCTTTTTCGTGAGCTGGAGCGTGCCGGGAATGAAGGTGACGCCCAGCTTCATAAGCCCGACCGCGGCAACCCAATATTCCCAGCGCCTTCTTAAAATAAGCATGGCAACATCGCCCTTTTTGAGCCCCAGGGAGGAGAAGAGGTTTGCCGCGCGGTTGGAAAGCGATTTCATATCGGAGAAGGTGAAGCACCTTTCGTTTCCGTTGTCATCGCACCACAAAAGCGCGCGGTTTTCGCCCTTTTCCTTCGCCCAGCCGTCAACAATATCAAAGCCGAAGTTAAAATCCCGAGGGGTTTTAACGCGGTAGTTTTCCTTAAAATCCTCATATGAGGAAAAATCTGTTCTGTCCAAATATTTCGAAAGCATTGTAAATTCCCCCCGTTATTCCGCGATAACCGTTAAAAAACGCGCTTTTTGTGAGCCCGCGCACCGCTGACCGTGGGGTACCGTCGGGTTGAAATAGATGCAGTCGCCGTTGTTTAGGGTGATTGTCTTGGTGCCGATAACAACCTCCACCGTGCCCTCCAGCACCATGTTGAACTCCTGCCCGTTGTGGGAAACCAAGGCCGCCGGGTCATCGGACGGGTCAAGGGTTACGAGAAGCGGCTGCATGATTTTGTGCGAATAGCGGAAGGCAAGGTCCTCAAACCTATAGCCGGGATAGCGCTTGATTTCCTCCCCCTCGCCGCGGCGCACAATCTGATAAGTGTCCAGGCGGGCGCTTTTTCCCGTTATGATTTCGGCAAAATCCACGCCGAGCTTGTTTGCCACGGCATAAACCGTGCTGATGGGAATATCGTCGCCTGTTTCCTCATATTTCCTGTATGTATCCGGGTCAAAGCCGAGCTCGGAGCAAAGCTCCTCCAAGGAAAAGCCGCACGCCTCGCGCAGTCCCTTAAGCCTTTCGGCAATTTCGTTTATTTCTTTAGTCATCAAAATTCCTCCAATAAAAATACGGGCGGTAAAAGCCTACCCGTATATTTTAGCACAAAATACAAAGAAATGCAATAATTATCTAATTTTCGCGTATCATATATTTTTTAACCACGGAAAAGGCGTTCATATCCAGCATAAGGCACGGGAACGAGAAAAGCATCATGAAAATAAGGAACAAAAGCATATTCCATTGATAGGTAAGCTCCAAAATCACAACGGAGGTGACGGCGGCGGCAATAAGGCAGGCCGCATTTTGGAAAATCCGCACCGCGGTAAGCAGAAATGCGTTTTTCAGCGCATGACCGAGCTTTATGTTAAAGGTTACCAGTATCATATAAATATACGGGTGCATTATAATGTATAAAAGGAAAAGGAAAAACGCGAAATACGAAGCGATAAGCCCGACAAAGGTGCCGGCGGAGGCGTAGGAGGCCATATCCAGGCAGATAACGAACGTGAACAAAAGGTCAATAAAGAAAAGCAGTGTGCCCCGCCCCAGATTTTTTAAGGAATGCTCCTTGAAATCGCTCCACAAAAAGGCGTGCTCCTCACGGGAATAGTTTCTTAAAACGTAGGAAAGCCCCGCACGGGGTGCACCGGAGCCCAGAAGCACCGTCATCAAAAAGCCGAACCCCACCGACAGGATAAGGTGCATCCCCTCCTGAAGCATTCTCAAATCCAGCTCGGATATGTCCTCGGCGGCAAGGGCATTTCCCACCGCGACACCGGCATTGCCCAAAAAGAACCAACCGATAACCGCGTAGGCAAGGATTGCCGGAAGGGACAAAAGAAAATACAAAAGATTCAAAACGACAAGATCCCAGAATTTGCGGCCGACGACCGTGAAATAGCGAATCGGGCCCTTTTTTTGAGGCTCCCCCTTGGGAACGCCCGCCCCGGGCGTTTCGTAATTCGGCGATAAAAACGACATAAAAAAACCTGCCTTGTAAATTATTATCACCGATAGTATATCAAACTTTTCGGATAAATGCAAGCGAAGTGTCAAAAAGTTTACCGAATGTTATTATTTTTCCCGTGAAGTAGGTGATAAGTAATTGCGGATGCCGTCAAAGGAGCACGAACCAAGGCGGGCGCTTGTAGGGAATGACCTATGTGTCGTTCCGTCCTAACGGCACGCACCTATAAACGGAAAACGGTGCGCATGACGAAGCCCGGGTGGACAGGGGCGTCCACCCCTACGGAGGACTGGCCGAGGCGGGCGCTTGTAGGGAACGACCTATGTGTCGTTCCGTCCTAACGGTACGCGCCTATAAACGGAAAACGGCATGCGCTCACGGGCGAACGGATTGATTGAATTATGAATTCCGCTTTAGCTCTGCGCTCCTTCGTCCGAAAAATATGCCAAAAAAGAAAAAAGCTTGAGAAAAATTTAACAAATTTTAAAAAAACACTTGAAAAAGGGAATAATATGTGTTATTATGCTATATTGAAATGTTAATTTTGTTGTATTTAACATTTAAAAAAGCCAAGAGGTGTTAATTTATGAGCGAAATCAAAAAAATAGGTATAATGACCGGCGGCGGCGACTGCAGCGGCCTTAACGCGGTTATCCGTTCCGTGGTTTACACCGCGATAACGAAATACGGTCTTGAGTGCGTCGGCATCAAGAACTGCTACAGAGGAATGTACTTGGGCGAGAGTCAGATGGTGCCCTTAACGCTGGATTCGGTTGATTCCATCATCGGCGACGGCGGAACCATACTTTACAATTCCAACAAGGATAACCTTTTCAAATATCCCAGAAGGGATAAAAACGGCATCGTAAAGGGCGAAGACGGAAAGCCCGTATACGATGATTTTTCGGATGTTGCGGTTGAAAACATCAAGAAGGCCGGAATCGACGCCTTGATTATCGTCGGCGGCGACGGCACCTTAACCTCCGGCCGTGACTATTCCAGGAAGGGTCTTAGGGTTATGGGCGTGCCCAAAACCATAGATAACGACTTGAACTCCACCGACCAGACCTTCGGCTTCGATACCGCGGTTAACAGAAACGTTGAAGCGGTTGACTATTTAAAAACCACCGGAAGAAGCCATCACCGCGTTATGGTGTTTGAGGTTATGGGTCGCGATGCGGGTCATATAGCGCTTCACACGGGTATTGCAAGCGCGGCGGATGCCATTATCATTCCCGAGATTCCTTACGATATCGTTAAAATCAAGGATAAGGTCAAGGAAGCTTTAAAGAGCGATAAGCAGTATGCCGTTGTTGTTGTGGCAGAGGGCGCTCCCGCGCCGGACGGCAAGGCCGTTACCGCCATAACACAGGACTTTTCGCCCGACGGTGTTAAGCTTGGCGGAATCGGAAGCGTTATCGCAAAGTCCATCGAGGCGATGTTAAACGCGGAGAGGGATGAAAACGGCTATGCCATAAGCGAAACGATTATGGATGCGGAATGCAGAAGCGCGGCGTTGAGTCACGTTCAGCGCGGCGGCCCCACCTCCGCGGCGGACAGGGTGCTTTGCACACGCTACGGAAGCGCGGCGGTTGACCTTCTTATGGCAGGCAACGATAAGCACATGGTTGCCCTTCGCGATAACAAGATGGTTGCCGTTCCGCTGGAGATTGTTATCCCCTCCGACGATATTCACGGTAACTTTAAGCCGGTTGACCCCGAGGGTGAGCTGGTTCGCGTTGCGAAAACCGTGGGCATCTGCTTCGGCGACTGATTGAAAAATAAAGAAAGAAAAAAATAAGCGTCCTTTGGTATGCGCCGCCTCGCGTGTATTTTGGGGGCGCTTTTTCGTTTGTTAGCATTTTGTTCATGAAAAGTTTATAAATCCGCCCGCTTTTGCGCTTGACAGGGGCGGCTTTTTGAGATTATAATTAACATGTTAACTTTTTTAAAAGGGAGGGCAACAGGTTGGATGCCGAATTCATGGAAAAGAGGCGGCTTGCGGTAACAAGCCTTATGCGAACGGATATGCTTCACAGAAAGGTGTGCGAAAAAAAGATTTCCGCACTGGGAATACACAGAAGCCAGCATATAATGCTTATGCGCCTTTCGTGCTTTGAGGGCCCCGTCACCCAGAAGGAAATTGCATCGGAGCTTCAAATAAGCGCGGCGGCCGCCGCGGTAACAATAAAAAAGCTGGAGGACGGCGGCTATATCAAGCGCGCGTCATCCGGTGACGACAAGCGCTGCAACCAGGTGGAAATAACCAAAAAGGGCAGCGAGGTTATCGCCAAGTCGAAGGCGATTTTCGGCAATATCGAGGAGTGCATGACGGAAGGCATGACGGAGCATGAGCTTACCGCCTTTATCGAAATTGCGAAAAAAATGAAGGATAATCTTAAGGGGGTTAAATAGTGAAAAGATGGGGTAAATACATAAAGCCGTATACAAAATATTTTATTTTGGGGCCGCTTTGTATGATAGTTGAGGTTATAGGTGAGGTTATAATGCCCAAATTCCTTGCGGGAATTATAGATAACAGTGCCGACAAGGGCGTTTCCTATGCCGTAGTAATGTCGGCGCTTATGATTGCGGTGGCGCTTATTATGATGGCGGGAGGCGTCGGCGGAGCATATTTCGGAAGCAAGGCATCCGTTAATTTCGCGGCGGATTTAAGGCGCGATATTTATAAAAGGGTTCAGGGCTTTTCCTTTGCCAACATCGACAAGTTCTCCACCGGCTCGTTGGTGACAAGGCTTACAAACGACGTTACCCAGCTTCAGAATTTCGTCAATATGCTGCTTCGTATGTGCCTGCGTTCGCCGGGAATGCTTATCGGCGCGCTTATAATGGCGATTACCTTAAAGCCCACGCTTGCCGTTGTGCTTGCGGTAACCATTCCGCTTATGCTTATCTCCGTTTTGTTTATTATAAAAACGGGCTTTCCGCGTTTTTCAAGGATGCAGGAGAAGGTGGACGCCCTAAATTCCGGGGTTCAGGAAAACATAACGAATGTGCGCGTTGTCAAAAGCTTCGTTCGTGAGGAGCACGAAATCGAAAAATTCCGCACCTCCAACAAAAATCTTAAGGAAGCCAACGTTTCCGCAATGAAGGTTATGATTTTCATGCAGCCGGTTATGACCTTGTTCATGAATTTAACGACCCTCACTGTGCTTTGGTTCGGAAGCAAGCTTGTTCTGTCCGATTCGCTTCCCATGCCCGTGGGCGATCTTTCGGCCTTCTTAAACTACGTAACGCAGATTTTGTCGTCGCTGATGATGATAACGGTTATGCTTATGCAGTCGTCCCGTGCGCTTGCCTCGGCAAGAAGAATCGGAAGCGTTCTGGAGGAGGAGCCGGACATTTCCGACCGTGACGCGCTTTATAAGGACAAAAAGGTGGAAAAAGGCGAAATCGAATTTAAGAATGCCGCCTTCCGCTATTACAAGGCCTCGCCCGATGCGGTGCTTTCGGATATAAGCATAAAAATTCCGGCGGGCGCAACCGTCGGGATAATCGGCTCTACCGGGTGCGGAAAAACAACGCTGGTTTCCATGATTCCGAGGCTTTACGATTTGGATGAGGGGGAGTGCCTGATCGACGGCGTCAACGTCCGCGATTATTCCCTTAAAAATCTGCGCGACGGCGTTTCCATGGTGCTTCAAAACAACGTGCTTTTCTCGGGTACGGTGAAGGATAATTTGAAATGGGGCGACGAGGACGCCTCGGATGACGAAATCGCACATGCGGCAAAAAGCGCGGCGGCGAAGGATTTCGTTTTGGGCTTCGAGGGCGGCTTCGACGCGGAAATAGAGCAGGGCGGCGTCAACGTTTCCGGCGGACAGAAGCAAAGACTTTGCATTGCCCGCGCGCTTTTGAAGAAGCCGAGGATTTTGATTTTGGACGATTCCACAAGTGCCGTGGATACGGCTACTGAGGCGAAAATAAGGGAGGCGATGAGAACGGAGCTTCCCTCCGCGACGAAGATAATCATCGCTCAGCGCATATCCTCCGTTCGCGATGCGGATATGATAATCGTTATGGACAACGGAAAAATAACGGGCATCGGCACTCACGATTATCTTATGGAAACAAACGAGGAATATTCGGAAATCTGCCGCTCGCAGACGGAGCAGGCAAATGACTCTGAAGGGAGTGACAGAAAATGGCAAGAAGCTTGAGTGAGCTTGAAAAAAGATACGCAAAGGCGGGCGCTCGCATGGCGGGGCCGGGAGGCCCCGGAGGCAGAGGCCCTATGGGCGGCCCCGGCGGCCCGGGTGGCAGAAGAGGGCCGAGAACGGTCGGCGGCGGAAAGCCGAAAAATATCGGCGCAACGGTGAAAAGGCTCTGCGGCTATCTGGCAAAATACAAGCTGCAGTTGTTTTTCGCGCTTCTTATGATGCTCCTGCACACGGTAACCTCCCTTATCGGCGCATATTTGCTGGCGCCGATTATAAACAAGCTTTGGGTTGCCGTAAAGCCGGACTATGAGGTTAAAATGAGTGTGCTTGAAAAAAAGGCGGACGGTGTCATTTCCGCCATATGCGACTTTTTGGGCGGCGGCACGCTTTACTACGTCCTCGCCGGAATAATCGTGCTCGGGTGTGTGTATCTCATCGGCATATGCGCCTCGTACCTGCAAAGCAGGCTCATGCTTTCGGCAACGCAGGGTGCGCTTTCGTCAATCAGAAACGACCTTTTCGAAAAGCTTCAGTCCCTTCCGGTGCGCTATTTCGACAGGGAGCCCACCGGCGATATTATGAGCCGCTTTACCAATGACGTCGACAACATCGGCATGATGCTGGACAATTCGCTGGTTTCGCTTATTTCGGGCTCTGTAACCATTATCGGAACACTTGTGTTTATGATAACGACCAATATTGTGCTCACGGCGGTAACGGTTGCCTTCGTTCCGATTTTCATGCTTCTCGGCGGAAGCATCGCGAAGCGAAGCGGAAAATACTATACCGGTCAGCAGACCTCGCTGGGCGCGGTTAACGGATATATAGAGGAAACCGTTTCCGGTCAGAAGGTTATACAGGTGTTCAATCACGAGGACGAGTGCTTAAAGGAGTTTTCACTCATAAACGACGACCTTCGCGACAAGCAGCTTAAGGCGCAGTTCTACGGCGGAATTATGGGCCCCGTCGTGGGCAACACAAGCCAAATCTCCTACGCGGTCACATTGGGTGTCGGCGGCGTGCTTATGATAACGCGCGGGCTTTCGCCCGGTGCGCTTACGGTTTTCGCGGGCTATTCCAGGCAATTTTCGATGCCTATCAATATGATTTCTCAGCAGATGAATAACGTGTTCGCGGCGCTTGCCGGGGCGGAGCGCGTTTTCCGTGTAATGGATACCCCGCCCGAGGAGCCGGATGCGCCCGACGCAAGGCCGGTGGGCGAAATCGAAGGCAGGGTGGAGCTTAAAAACGTCAGCTTCGGCTACGACCCCGGTAAGATTATATTGAAGAACATCAATGTAACGGCTCTCCCGGGTCAAAAAATCGCCTTTGTCGGCTCAACGGGAGCGGGCAAAACCACGATTACGAATTTGCTTAACCGTTTTTACGATATCGAGGAGGGCGCAATTACGATTGACGGGGTGCCATTGACGGAATACACGCGCTCGTCCCTTCGCGAAAGCATCGCCATGGTACTGCAAAGCACGCACCTTTTCACGGGAACGGTTATGGAAAATATACGCTACGGCAGGCCGGACGCAACGGACGAGGAG
>CAZRUB010000050.1:0-9282 GCA_964603185.1 uncultured Ruminococcus sp. | reverse complement strand
GTATGACATATCAACACCTTGCCCTTTAAAATTATTCTAAAATATTAATATTTGTCCGCCTGCTGCCCATACCTGTATGCCCTGTCCCGGCAAACGCCCTCGTCAGCCGTTTTTCCGCCGCTGTTTTTCGCGTCCCGCCGTAAAAGCCTCCTCGTTTCCGACGGTGATGATTTCATCGTAAATCTCGGTATTTAATGCCTCCGGCACAAAGCCCGCTCCTATCCCCTGAATTTTGTGCGGTCCTGCCACACCCTCGGAAAGCACCGGCGAGGTTTCGGGCTCAACCGCTATAACCCTCACATCGGGATTCTTCGATTTCAAAAATTCGCCCACGCCTGTAATCGTTCCTCCGGTTCCCACGCCTGCAACGAAAATATCCACCTTCCCGTCGGTATCTGTCCAGATTTCCGGGCCCGTGGTTTTTTTGTGCGCCTCGGGATTCGCCTTATTCACAAACTGCCCGGGAATATATCCTCCCGGTATCTCATTCAAAAGCTCCTCCGCTTTTTCTATTGCGCCCGCCATTCCCTTTGCACCGTCGGTTAAAACAAGCTCCGCACCGTATGCCTTCAACAGGCTTCTGCGCTCAACACTCATTGTTTCCGGCATTGTTAAAATAACCCTGTAGCCGCGCGAAATGCCGATTGCGGCAAGCCCTATTCCCGTGTTTCCGCTGGTCGGCTCGATTATGACGGAGCCTTCCTTCAAAAGTCCCTTCTCCTCCGCCGACAAAATCATCTCCTTGGCTATTCTGTCCTTCGCACTGCCGGCGGGATTAAAATATTCAAGCTTTGCATAAATTTGCGCCGCAAGATTTTTCCCTTTTACGTAATTTGAAAGCCTTAAAAGCGGCGTTCCTCCCACCAGCTCCGAAATGCTGTCGTATACCCTCATGACGAAACAACTCCTTATTCCTTGTAATACCTATCGGTTTAATAGGCATTATACCACCTTATCCAAAGCCTGTCAACCCCGGTTAACCGAAAAAAATAAAAGGACTGCCAAAAGCCCTTTTATCTTTTATCTTTTATCTCTTAACCTTATAGCCAACACCCCAAACCGTTTGTATGTACTCGGGCTTTTGGACGTTTTCTTCGATTTTTTCCCGTATTCTGGCAACGTGAACCGTAACGGTGGAGGCGTCGGAAATTGCATCCATTCCCCATATTTTTTCAAAAAGCTGCTCCTTGGAATAAACCCTGTCGGGATTCTTCACCAAGAACAAAAGAAGATCAAACTCCTTCTGCTTCAAAAAAACCTCCCGTCCGCGAACGATAACCTTTCTCTGCGCCTCGCTTATTTCAAGGTCGCGCAAAATCAAAAATCCGTCCGAATTTTTTCCGAATTTTTCATAATTTTTTATCTGGCGGTTAACGCGCGCAACAAGCTCACCCATGGAAACGGGCTTTGTCATATAGTCGTCCGCGCCGAGCCCCAGAGCCTTGATTTTCGAAAACTCCTCATCCCGCGCCGATACGACGATAACGGAAAAATCCCGCTCCTCCGTAAATGCGTCCAACACGGAAAAGCCGTCCGCTCCCGGCAACATAAGATCCAAAATCACCAGGTCAAAGCGTTCGTTTTTCAGCCTTTGCATACCGCTTTCACCGTTATGCGCCACCGAAACGGAATATCCGCTCATTTCAAGATAGTCCTTCTCGATTTCCGCGATGGACTTGTCGTCCTCTATTATAAGTATTTTTTTCATTCTCTTTCCTCCGAAGCCTTTACCCTAAGGCTTATCATAAATGCAGTCCCCTCATCCTTTTTGCTGACAGCCCAAAGCTTTCCGCCCAAATCCTCCACGATTCTTTTGCAGATTGCAAGTCCCAAGCCCACCGAGCCGTCTGAGGTTCGTGCCTCACTGCCGCGGTAAAAACGGTCAAATATTTTGTGAAGCTCTCCCGGCTCCATCCCGATTCCGTTATCGCGTATTTCTATAACGGCGTTGCTTCTGACCCTTCTTAAAAATATATCCACCTGTCCGGTGCCGCTTTTTATATACCTTTTCGCATTCTGTGTTATGTTTCTTATCGCTCTGCCGAATTTCTCCGGGTCGATATCCGCCGTCAGGTTTTCGCAAGAATCATGGAAGAAAAGCTTCTTGCCCTCCGCGGCAAACAGTGCTTCCTCCTCAGCGGCAAAATCCGAAAGATATGCCGCAAGCTCGACCGTTATAATGTCGTATTCACCCTTTTCCGAATCCAACCTTGAATAAAGCAACAGGTCGTCAATCATGGTTTTTACGGTATCCAGGCGCTCTATCGCGCTTTTTATGTATTTTTCCCGTTTTTCCCCGGTGTCGGCAACATTATCCCTTATTCCTTCAAGATATCCGCGCACCGCGGCAACGGGCGTTTTCAAGTCGTGCGAAACGGAGGAAATCAAAAATTTCCTGTCCTCGTCCGCCTTTTCGGCCCTCAGCACCTCATCCTTAAGCCTAAGCCTTAAGCTTTCCGCGATTTCACACAGTGTCTTTATTTCGCCAATCCCTTCGTCGCTTATGCAAATATCGTAATCCCCGTCCGCCACGCTTTTCAAGCTCCGAGACAAGCCCCTCATCGGCGAAATAATCTCCCGCTCCGTCCTTCTTAACGAAAAGTGCATGGCGGCAACGAAAAATGCCGTGAAAATTGCCTCCGCCGCGATAAGCATAAGCATGACAGTGCGATAAACCGAAATATGCGGCGACAGGGTTATTATAACATCGCCTGACGGAGCCTTTACGATTTTCGCTTTATACCTTTCGCCCGAAAGCTCGGCCTCGCCCTCGGCGGAGGCCGATATGTAAACCGCCCGCCTTTCCTTCTCCCCGATTTCGAAATCGGCAAAGCTTGTTCCGTCACGGCAGATAACCACGGTTTTTGTCCTCACGAAGTCATCGTCGGCACCAAGGCGCTGAGTTCTGTCGGCGCGCACAAGAAAATAAAGTGCCGCCGAGGAAAGCGTAATCACCGATATAAGCACGTATATTCCCAATATGCGAAAATAGCGTTTCATCATTATCAAACCTTTTCCGAATACTTTTATTGCAAGCTGAGGGAGAGCGTTACTTAAAACCGCTTAAACTCTTATACGAAAGCATTCCGCTTCGATCGTATCGTCTAAAATTCTTTTCTTTCAAACAAATATTCACCCAACCCTGCAAAGAGCGCACCGTATCCGACCAAAATCAAAACCGTTCTTATTATTTTGCCAAGACCCAAAAGAGGGCTTGACAAAAGAACATACACATCAAAGCCCGATGTGAAAAACAGCGTCGACATAACGGGAAAAAGCATTCCCAGCACATAATGCGCCATATATATAAGCACCGTAAGCATAAATGCCGCGCCGCTTCCCTTAACGATATTTGAAATCAATGTGCACATAAACGCAAACGTCATAAGCGGGAAAAACGATATGGCGTAGGAGAAAAGCACCCTAAGCAATGCAAAGCTTGTTTTTCCCACAAGCAGTGACGCCGCATAAGAGGACACAAGGGAAAAGGCAAGCATGAAAAGCACGAATACACCGAGCACCGCCGCCTTGGAAAAGAAAATATCGAAGCGCGATGCGCCCGTTAAAAGCGTGGTTTTCATCGTGCCGGAGCTGAATTCCCCGCCGAACATATCGATACACATGAAAAGCGTAAATAGCGGAATGATGAATTTTAAGAACACGGGCAAAAGCGTCAGCGAAAGCTCCGCCTTGCCTGTCATGTTAATTCCCAGAAGATTATCCGCTATCGTGCATGCAAGCGTTCCCAATATAACGGCCGCAAGGCACAAAATAACGGCCACCTTAATTTTCTTTTTTCCGGCGCTTTTTTTAATCTCCGCCGAAAATGCCGCCCTAAATCCGTTCATAAAGCTCCACCTCACTTAAATAATAGCTCTCCAGCGACGAATAGCTTTTAAGGATATTTTCAACATAATCCACATTCACCATTCTTCCGCCGAAAAGTATTCCCACCTTCGTGCATGTAAGCTCCACGTCATGAATAAGATGGCTGGAAATCAGAAAGGAGCACCCTTCCGCCGCCATTTCTTTTATAATCTCTCTTATTTCCACCATTCCGGAAACGTCCAAGCCGTTTAAGGGCTCGTCCAAAATCATCACCTTGGGATGCGCGCTCATCGCCATGGCAAAGCCCAAGCGCTGCTTCATCCCCAGCGAAAAGTTTTTCGTTTTTTCATCCGCGAATTTAAGAAGCCCGACTTTTCGGAGGCATTCCGATGCGTTTTGTGCATCGCCTCCCCTAAACGAGCCGATAATCTCCATGTTCTCCATGGCCGTTAACGACGGGTAAGGCACAACGCTTTCTATTATGGAGCCGGTATACCTCATTGCCTCCGTGAAATTTTCACGAACATCAAAGCCCAATATTTTCGCATGCCCCGAATCGGGGCGGGAAAGACCCGTTAAAATTTTCATCGCAGTGGTCTTTCCCGCACCGTTCGGCCCTAAAAATCCGAATACCTCGCCCTTGTCAATAGAGAAACTTACGCCCTCTATTCCGCGTCCGTTTTTATATTTTTTCGTAAGCTCGCAAAGCTCAATCACCTTTGTCATCTCGTCACCCAAGCCTTACTTAAAATTCACGGATAAGCTCACAGCCCGAGCCTGACGCCGCCCAGCCGTGCTCATATATTTGTACGTCCTCGTCGAAAACCGTAACACTGTCCGTCACACCTGTTTCGGGGTCAACATTTTTTCTGATAATGAGGCTCAAATCCCCATTGTCGCTCAAATATTCATCCGAATCGGACAACTCTGCCGTAAACTCGATTTCCCTTCCCGTTTCGGTGTTTTTATACGTTCCGGTGATAACCTCACCATCAGAGGTATTTATTTCAAGTATCATCTCGCCGGTTACCACATATGCTCCGTCCTCTTTTTTGGCAAGCACCTTTTTATATTCGCCCAAATCACAGTCCTCGAACAAACGGTCGTCACCGCTCGCCTCAGTCACCTCAATGCTTTCGTACTCCTCAATATTCTTGCCCGTACGGTCGAAAACCGGAATCTCGGTTTCGTTAACATCTGTAATATCCATGTATAATTCAAGGGCTATGGTATGCTCATTTTCATCCTCGTCGGTTCCGATTAAGCACGCGGTCGCCGATACGTGAGAAATGATATTTTCATCGGTTGTGCGAATGCTTCCCTCGATATTGTCCACGAAAATATCCGAAAGCTTGGGAAGGTCGTAATAATATTCCGAATATTCGTCATTAAACGTGTATTTCGCAACGAAGGAGCACAATGCGTTCGGAAGCGTCGGGATTTGCGACGAGTCCAGCGAGCCGTAATAAACCCTCATACCGTCCTCCTCGCCCATGCGAACAAATTCCTTCATGTTTCCCACAAATGCGTCAAACAAGGTTTCCAAATCCTCCGCCGTTTCGTCGTCAAACGGATTTGAAAGCATGGGATATTCCTTGCTGTAGCCGTAAGGGCTTATATAATATACCTCATCGTCCGTTCCGTCTCCGGTGCCGATATGGCTCGAAGCATAAATATCTTCATCCTCATAGGTGTAATATACATGCTCTCCGTCTTTATCGGTATCATGCGTAATTTCTTCTCTTCGCCAGTTCGCCATGTCATATTTGGCGGTTTCCCGAACTGCCCGGGAGGTTTCGGAATCGATTTTTAACGCGATGCCGAAATCCATGGTGAACGAGTCCGCCTCGGTTGTTAAATAATTCGTCGTTTTTTTAACGGCAGCCTTTGCACCGGAATAAGCGTCACCCGACAACAAGTCCGCCGCCGCGGCGGTGGTGAAAAGAATCGCGCCCGCTATTGAAAGTGCAACAGCTCTGTTTTTTAATTTGATCATTAAAATTCTCCTTTCTAAATTCCCCGTTTTTCAGAAAGCTCTCCCTTTTCGGGACATCCCTGCAGCCGAAGAGCGGTCAACCCCGATATGCCTACCCTTCGCCCAAGTATATTATAAAATACAGAGCTTGAATTTAAATAGACTGATTCTTAACAATTTATAAACTTTTTCTTTTTATAAAAGCTCCCGTCTTAACTCCTCGCCCGTTTTGGGTGAAAGATATGCCGGCGCAATATCGAATGCGGTTTTGGCGCCGACAGAGCCCTCCTTGTTAAGCCTGTATGCCGCTCTTGCGTATGCCGCAAGCACACTTCCGGTAAATTCGGGATTGGAATCAAGCTTTAAGGAATATTCGATTATGTGCTTGTTTTCGCCGTTAAGCCCTGTTTTTCCGCTTCTTATGACAAAGCCGCCGTGAGGAATTCCGGAATGCTCACGCATAAGCTCCTCCTCGCTTATAAAATGTACCGTCGTATCGTAATCGGCGAAATAGTTCGGCATGCTTTTGATTTCATTTTCGATTCTTACCAAATCCGCGCCCTCCTCGGCAACCACAAAGCATTCGCGTGTGTGCTTTTCGCGGGTTGTAAGCGCGGGATTTTCGCCGCTTCTGACCCTTTGAAGCGCCTCGGGCACGGGAATTGTGTATTGGCGCGCATCCAAAACGCCTTCGATTCTCCTTACGGCGTCGGAATGTCCCTGGCTGACGCCCTTTCCCCAAAACGTATATGCCTCTCCGTCCGGCAAAACCGCCTCCGAATAAAGTCTGGTAAGCGAAAACATTCCGGGGTCCCAGCCTACGGAAATAACGGCGGTTTTTTCGCCCTTCTTCGCGGATGAATCAACCGCGGCAAAATGCTCGGGCACCCTTGCGTGGGTATCGAACGAGTCAACAACGTTGAAATTTGCGGCGTAAAGCGGCGTCTGACGGGGAAGGTCGGTTGCACTGCCTCCGCAGATAACCAAAACATCTATATTCTCCTTGTGCTTTAAAACCTCATCCGCACCGTATACCGGAGAGCCCGACTCCGTCTTAATGCTTTCCGGTGCACGCTTTGTGAAAACTCCGTAAAGCGAAAGGTCGGTGCTTTTTTTCACTGCGGCCTCCACACCGCGTCCCAGATTTCCATAGCCCATGATTGCCACATTTACCATTTTAAAACAACTCCTTCAATTATTAAAATTCGATAATCCTATTCCGAAAAGCGTTACCGCCATTCCGATAAGTGCCGCCGTGCCTACGGTTCCCATTCGGCATACCGCCTGCACCAGAAGCGTAATTACGGGTGATATGAAAAGATATTTGCTTGTCGTTGTTGCGCCCAGCTTCTCCACCGAGCGGTTCCACGTCGCAAAGCATATAGCGGAGGCTAAAACCCCCAAAAACAAAAGGTTAATCGTTACTCCCGGGCTTTTAAGCGCCGAGAGGTGCGATAAATCCCATGTTTTTATCATAAACGGAAGCATTACGACAATCGAATAAAGGAAAAGGCGCCTGGTCACAAGAAAGCCGCGATAGCCCCATGCGGAAATTTTCTTTATCAAAACCGAATACACCGCCCAAAGCCATATGGAGCATGAAATGATAACATCGCCCAAAAGCCCGGTTTCGATTTTTTCCGAGTCTCCGAAGCAGATTAAAAAAATGCCGGCAACCGATATCAGCATCCCCGCCAATATCCTTCCGTTAAATTTTTCTCCCAAAAATTCATGCGCCAAAAACGCCGTGAAAAGCGGTGCCGTTGCCGTAATAAACGAAACGCTTGCCGGGCTTGTGTAACTCACCGAAACGTTTTCCAGGAATTGATAAACCGCCGCGCCGCTCATGGCGGCAAGAAGCATAAGTCCCTCACGCCAAATGCCCTTAAATCCGAAAAAATGCGGGCACATTGCCCAAAGCGCCGCATAGGCTATCACATATCTTATAAAAAGGATTTCAAGCGAAGAAAACGAATCCGAAAGATACTTTGTGCACACAAAGGTAATACCCCATATAAAAACCGTGAAAAACGCAATCAAATGCTCATAAATACGTGTTGTTTTCATTCGTCACCTCAAGAAGGTCTTTCTGTTTTTTCCTATTTTACCACATTTTTTTCGCATTTGCAATGCTTTCACCGGAAAAATCGGCGGCAAATACCCCGTTATTTTTCGGCATATTTTTCACCCCAGCGCGCCAGCTCCGAAAAAACGGGCAAAAGCGCCCTCCCCTTTTCCGTAAGTGAATATTCGACACGCGGCGGTATTTCGTTAAATTGCTCCCTTTTCACAATTCCGTGCTCCTCAAGCTCCTTAAGCGTTCCCGAAAGCATCGTGTTGGTAATTTTCGGGATTGCTTTTTTTATTTCGCCGAAACGGCACACCTCGTTTTTGCAAAGCTCGTAAATAATATGCGTGCGCCACTTTCCGCTTATAAGAAAAAGCGCCTTCCTCATGGGGCAGTTGTCGTCGGGCTTGTCCGCCAAAACCCTTTTAAGATATTCCTCCGCCGTCATATCTCTTTTCATGCTTTCCCTCCCCGTATACAAAAGTATACCATGTATATTTTATATCACTACTTGAATATTTTTTATATACACAGTATAATAAATATACCATAAAAAATCAAGGGGGAATTATATGAAAACCGCCATTATCTATTATTCAAAGCACCACAATAACACGAAAAAGCTTTTGGAGGCCATTGCCGATAAGCATGAGGTCACTCTGTTTCCCTCCGAAAATACTTCCGCCGCATCGCTGGCTGAATACGATTTTCTGGGCTTTGCCTCGGGGATATACTACTCAAAATTTCATAAATCCGTCATAAAGCTTGCCTCGGAGGCTCCCGAAGGAAAAAAGGTTTTCTTCGTTTATACCTACGGTGTAAAAAAGGACGGCTACACAAAAGCTGTCCGTGATGCCCTGTCGGGGAAGAAATCCGAAATCGTCGGGGAATACGGTACTCTCGGCTTCAACACCTTCGGCCCCTTCCGCTTGATAGGAGGCATAGCAAAGGCGCATCCCGATAAAGCCGAGCTTGACGGAGCCGTTGAATTTTACGAGAGCATAACAAACAAAAAAGCATTATAAAGTATTATAATGTTAAAAGGGGTTGTCTCGCCAAAAAACGAGGCAACCCCTTTTGAGTTAAACTAAGTTATGCTAACAGTTCCTGCTGCCAAGCCTGTAGCGGACTTTCACCGCCAAGTTATTACGCGTGCCGAGCACAAGCAAAAAGGCCAAACGAATTTAATCGTTCAGCCTTTGTTGCATAAATTTCCGTCAGATATTGCAGTCTTGATATTCAAGATAAACTTACAGCTTGCTGATTATTTCCGCCCTTTGCGCTTGGTATTCCTCCTCTGTAATCATACCGAATTTCAATTTAACTTTCAAAAGCTTCAAAGACTGTTCCGGCGAAATCCTACCAACGACCCTCGTGACAAACGATCCCATTCCACATGCCGGAATTTCAT
>CAZRUB010000049.1:0-9303 GCA_964603185.1 uncultured Ruminococcus sp. | reverse complement strand
TTCCTTTGCCGTAGTGTTAAACGTAACATCGGTATATGTATTATAGTTGCTTGTTCCGTAGCAGGACACAAGGTAAACGTCATGTGTTCCCGATACACCGACCGTAATATTACCTGTAAATTCACTTGCAGACTCATCATTTATTACGATGTAGCCTATGTCCTCACCTGTTTTCGGGTCATCCGTTACGATTGCGAGCGTATCGCCGTTGGAGCCGTAAGGCATGTTGCACTTAACCCCCTTAACCGTAACCGATTTTATACCGGTAAGGTCAACCCCTTTAAATCCCACATAGCCGCCCTTATTGAGGGAGGGCTTTCCGGAAGTCGTAGTCGTGTAATTCTCACTTGACTTTACGGAATCCTCCAAAATAGAGTAACTCTTTGTTTCCGCCGACGCAGGAATAATCGATGCTGCAAGCATTCCTGCCATAATCAGCGAGCAAATTTTTTTCATGCTTTTTGTTTCCTCCTTAAGCTGTTTTTTTGTAAATCCGAAAGGGTGTGACGCAACTTTCCTTTCGGTATCTATACTTATAATACAATGAAAATACGGTTTTGTAAAGCATTTTCGTCCTTTTTTATTTGCAAAACCGTATTTTTTTTTTTTTTTTTTTTTTTTGAAAAAATTTACATTTATTTTACATTTTTTTGAAATATATCGTGATAATTTTTTATGCTTTCCTTTATGACGCGCACGGCCTCGTCACGACCCTGAACCTCATCAACCGCGGTGTCCTTTCCTTCAAGCGCCTTATAAATCGCAAAGAAGTGCCGCATTTCGTCAAAAATGTGCCTCGGCAAATCCTTAATATCCTTATAGGCGTTATACGTTGGGTCATCGAACGGAATAGCAATGATTTTTTCGTCACGCTTGCCGCCGTCTATCATAACCATAACGCCGATGGGGTAGCATTTAACAAGCACCATCGGGTCAATATCCTCCGTCGTCAAAACCAAAATATCCAACGGGTCACCGTCGTCCGCCAAGGTTCTGGGAATAAAGCCGTAGTTTGCAGGATATCTCGTGGAGGTATAAAGAATTCTGTCCAAAATCAAAAGCCCTGTTTCCTTGTCAAGCTCATACTTTTTCTTGCTTCCCTTTTTAATTTCGATAACGCCCACAAAATTCTCGGCGTCAATCCTTTCGGGGGAAATATCATGCCAGATATTCATAATGCAACACTCCTTTTTTTATTTTTATGCTTTTATTGCCTCTTTAATGGTTTTCTCCTTTGCCTCTCTGCCGTATTTGTCAACCTCCGCCTTATTTTTGTCGCCGTGTCTTAAGCACCCGGCGCCTCCTATGCAGCCGCCGACGCACGCCATACCTTCAATGAAGTTTGCGTCCAGAACGCCCTTGCTTTTCTTTAAAAGTGCGATTTTGCATTCCTCTATTCCGTCGCACGCAACTGCCTTAAGCTCAAAGTCGGTTATGCCTCGCTCCTTTAACGCCTCCGCCACGGCGTCGGAAAGTCCGCCGCTTCTGGCAAATATCCTGCCGAAGTACGAAGCGCCCGAAAGCTCCTCCTCACCGAAGGTTGAAATGTCGAAATCACGGCTGTCGAAAAGCGCCTGAAGCTCCTCAAACGTTATGGTAACGTCAACATAGGGCTTTACGCGTTCCTTTGTTATTTCCATTTTCTTCGCGGTGCACGGCCCTATGAATATAACCCTCGCTTCCGGATCCTTTTCCTTTATCCTTTTTGAAATTTCCGCCATGGGTGATAAATTTTCGGATATATGCTCGGTCAACGCCGGGAAGCTTTTTTCGACATAGTCCACGAAGGCGGGACAGCAGGAGGAAATCAAAAAGCCCTTCTCGTAAAGCTCCGCCGCTTCCGAATAAGCCACATAATCGGCTCCCTGTGCCGCCTCAACCACCTCATAAAAGCCCAGCTTTTTGATTCCGGTCACAACCTGTCCCAATTCGGCGTAGGAAAACTGGCTTGAAATCGACGGTGCGACAACCGCATACACCTTATATTTTTCGTTTCCCTCACTCTTTTTAATTATATCGATTGCATCCAATATATATGACTTGTCCATGATTGCGCCGAAGGGGCACTGATAAACACACGCCCCGCATGCCGTGCACTTGGAATTGTCAACAGACGCGGCAAGGTTTTCGCCCACGCTTATTGCCTTAACCTTGCATGCGTTCTGGCACGGTCTTTTTCTGTTCACAATTGCCGTGTAGGGGCACACCTTCGCGCACGCTCCGCAGTCCACACATTTGGACTTGTCTATGTGCGCGGTGTGGTTTAAGTCAAAGCTTATGGCGCCCTTTTTGCACGCCGCCTCACACCTGTGTGCAAGACAACCGCGGCACGCGTTCGTCACCTCATATCCGCCCATTGGGCACTCATCGCACGCCGCCTCGATAACCTCAATAACGTTGGGATTCTCAAGATGTCCGCCCATTGCCACGCGCTCCTGCTCGGCTAAAATCGCACGCTCCTTGTAAACGCAGCACCGCATAGTCGGCTCATTTCCGGGAACGATTATTTTCGGAATATCCAAGACGTGATCCAAGAGATTGCCGCGCCATGCATAGCGCGCCACCTCACGAAGCACCTTGTATTTTATATGCTGAACCTTTGTATCGAATTTTACCATTAAAAAAGCCCCTCTCAATATAGCCTTATGTTAACTCTCTTCCCCATTTTTTCAAGGCATTCTTTAAGCGCTTCCGCAAGCTCACGCTTCGTGTAAAAGCATAGCGGAATATCGGATTCCCGATACGCCGGGTTTTGCGCCGTGCCGATAAACAAATCGATATCCGTCGCCTCCTCAAACAGAACGCGGCTTATCAATGATGCGCCGTCTTTTTTATAGCCCCATTCCCTATAGCCCTCGTTTTCCTTAAGATAATCCTTTGCGTTTAACACAACCTTACTCATAGTAATAATTCCTTCGGTAACAAGGTCGGCCCCCTCAAGATAGGATACGGGCGGAATTTTTCCGCTTCGCTTGTCAAAGCTGTTTGTTCGAAGCGGCTTTTTTAAAAATTCGGCCGCAATACGTGCGGTTGTCCCTCCGCACAGAATGTGTTTTCCTTCGCTTGCGAAAAAAAGCGACATGATTTTTTCGTCGTCCTCCCTTCTTTCGGGCGGGCCGAACATAAGATTTACTCTGACTCTTTTTCGAATTTTAACAACGCATGCCGTTGCGTCATCCGCAGGCTTCCCGCCGTAAAGCGCGGCACACTCATCCGCCAAAATCGTGGCGAGCGTTTTAGCCGTGAAATCCTGTATTATCAGCGGCTCCAAAAAATTTATAATGTCGCCGCGGCTCCAAGCAAGATTATATTTATTGTTTGCTCCCGCATAGGGGCATCCGTCGCTCAAAGCAACGAAAACATCCCCCTCGCAAAGCTCCGTAACGGTTTTGTAGGTCTTTTTATCGCCAAGCATCATTTCGGTTTTCGGATAGTCATAGCTTTCCCCGTTTCTGAAAATTATGACCTGAGGGTTATCGTACTGTATGATTTCCGCCCGCTGCGAGTCCGAAATGTTTATCACGGTAAAGGTTGAATATGCGGTTCCCCGCTCTCGGCAAACGGGAAGCGCCTTTGCAATAGTCCTCACACACTCCGAAAGCTCCGTTCCCGAGGCAAGCATGGTTGATATGATTTTTGACGTCAATGTCGATAATATACTTGCTTTAACACCGCTTCCCATTCCGTCCGCAAGGACAATAACGGCGGAATTTTCCGTGCTTACGATTTCAACATGATCACCGCAAAGTTCCTCCCCCGCGCAGTTAATGCTTTTATATCCGATATCCGCATAAAGGCTATTCATCGGCAATCGTCTCCTTAAGCTTGGTCAGCGCAACCTTGGTTTCCGCCGCCGTTTCGCCCAAAAGCGAAGCAATTTCCTGCACTATTCGCATCTGCTTTCCGACGACCTTATCCGCAATCTCAACGGTTTTTTTATTTATTTCTTCCTTTTTTTCGCGCGCCTCCTCTTCCTCGGTAATATCGCGCATTATGCAAATCAAAAGGCGATAGTCCCTGTCGTAAATAACGGTTTGCTCCGCAAATCGCTCATACTCCGCAAGATAAACCTTTTGGTTTTTTATATTCCTTTTTGTTTCCAAAACATCCATAAAAATTTTCGGATCCAATATTTTCACAACCCGCTCGCCCAAAACATCGCGGCTCGTTGTCAAGCCCATAAGGCGCATCGCCGCGGAATTTATCTGCTGAACCTCCAGCTCCTCATTCAAAACCAAAAGTGCGTTCGGGGTGTTTTTCACTACATTGTCCGAAAAGCTTTCCGCCTTTTCCTTAAGATAAGGAAGGCACATGGAAATTTCCGCACGTCCGCGATATATGGCAACCGCCTTGTCGCGGCATGTGTTATAGCCGCAGGAGCCGCAGTTAAGCTCATCCGACGGCTTGAATTTTCCCATTCTTTTCAATATGGATAAAAGCTCCTCCTCCGTCGGCGTTTTGTTCTCTGACACAATCGGCGAAAAGCTTTTATGAGCCGCTGTTTTTTCCGCCGCCTCGGAAAAGTCATTTTTCGCGGCATAGCGCTCTATCACGGCATAATCCTCCAAGGGCGAGCGATGATGCTTTTCCATAACCGGCCCCGCCGTGCAGCTTCCCTTGCATGCGGACATTTCGACAAAGCATTTATGCACGCGCCCCGCCTCAAGCTCGGAAAGCGCCGCCATACAGTCGTCAATTCCGTCAACCGTTATATATGTATAATCATCCTCGCGGTGAGTCATGGATTTCAAAATTCCGCCGACTGTGGGGAATATGCGCGTCAACCCCTCATTTCCGTCCTCCGTGCACTTATGAAGCGAAACGCCCGCCTCCTCCATAAATCCGGTAAGCTCATCAAACGTCAGCACTGCGTCGATTCCACCGTCTGATAAAGCGGCTTCGTCCTTTTTCGACACGCACGGCCCCACAAAAACAACCCGCGCACCCGGGTGCTTTGTTTTTATCATTTCGGCATGCGCCTGCATCGGCGAAACAACATTCGCAAGGTATTTTACCGCACCGGGATAATATTTTTCAATCAGAAGATTTACGGTGTGGCAACACGAGGAAATCAAAGCATCGGGCTTTTCCTCGCGAAGTATTCTTTCGTATTCGTTTTTGACCGCCGCGGCACCGACAGCGGTTTCTTCCGCTCCGGCAAAGCCCAACCCGCAAAGCGCGGACTTCATCGAATTGATTCCGACTCCGTAATTTGCCGCAAACGACGGCGCAAGGCTTACATAAACCTCCTCGCCGGAGGAGAGCATGGCTTTAACCTTATTTATTTCAAGCTCAATTTCTTTTGCATTCTGCGGGCATACAACAAAGCAATGACCGCACAAAATACAGTCCTCCTCAACGATATATGCCTGATTGCCCGAAAATCTTATCGATTTTACCGGGCAGCTTCTTATGCATTTATAGCAGTTTTTGCAATTGGATTTTTTAAGCGTAAGGCAATGCGACACGTTTTTCACTCCCAAAGCTTTTATTTTTCAGTCATCCTTCAGCGAAATGCAGGCATCCAGAAAGCGCTTTTCTTCCTCGTTGTCGTGTATTCCGTAGGAAGCGGCGGCAAGCGGTATCCACTTTTTCACCGTTGCAACGTCCGTTTGATATTTCTCGGTGAAGAGCTTAAGGTATTTTTCCGCCTCCTCATCCTTTTTTGTTATTTTGAGGATAAGATATGTTTTTGCCGCGTCCGCCGCGGCAGGGCCCTTGGACGAATGCGACCAATCAATTATATATTTCTTGCCGTCCGGTCCGATTATAACATTGGACGGGACAAAATCTCCGTGACAAAGCTCATAGCTTCGCTCCATCGAAGAAATACGCGAATAAAGTCCGAAGCGCAATGTCGCGGTAATGTCGCTCCGACGGATTTTTTCCGTTACTCTGTCGGTAAAATTGCACATCATCGGACAGCGCTTTTTCGTCACCTCAATGTGAAGGTCGGTAAAAAGCTCCAGATATTCGTCCGTTTTCTCGGGACTTTGCCTCATCAGCTCTTCAAGGCTGGTGCCTTCGATAAACCGAGACACTATCGCCCATTTGCCGTCAATCTTTGTTATGTCCAAAACCGTGGGAACGTTAAGTCCCGTTTCCTCTGCATAGGATAAATTAAGCGCTTCCGAAAAAATGCCGGATTTTTTATATCCTTCTCCGAAAAGCTTTATGCATTTATCACCCTCACGGTAAATCGTTTTGTTTCTTCTTTGCGCAATCACGATTCGCTCAGCCATACGCCACCATCCTTTTTCGATAATACCATTGTCTATATTTTAACATAAAAATCAGAATATGTAAAGAAAAAATAATAGGGCGGTAACCGCAATTTAAGTTTACACGAAATGTCTCCGAAAAAGTCATTGATTTCCATCCATTTAAATGCTATACTTAGGCTAAGCAGCTTTAATGAAGGGAAGGTATAAGCTTCTATGGCAAATGCGAATAAAACAGCGTGTGATTTAATTTTGCGGCCTACCGATTCAAAATACTCGGAGGCAATCAGAAAATTTCAAGGGTGTCCCACCATAGCCGTAACAAAAGGCGGCAGAATTTTTGCCGGATGGTATTCCGGCGGATGGTGCGAGCCGAACATCGAAAACTACAATCTGCTCGTTTACAGTGACGATTCGGGCAAGACTTGGACCGACCCGATGCTTATAATTCCAAGCAATAAAGCCGAGCTTATCCAGGCGCTCGATATCCAATTATGGATTTCGCCCGAGGGAAGGCTTCATGTTTTTTGGGTGCAGAACAACGTCCGACTCGCCGAAAAAGGCGTACGCGGGTACTGTGTGGACGGTTACATATTTGACGATAACACCCATGCCGAATGGGTCACGGTTTGTGATGACCCCGATGCCGAAATTCTTGAATTTTCCGCCCCCGTATGCCTTGACAAGGGATTTCTGCGCTGCAAACCGCTTGTACTGCAAAGCGGCAGATGGATGAATTTCAACTATTCTCAAGACGGCACTCGATATGAATACAGCATCTCGGACGACAACGGAAAAACATATCTTCATAAATACGGTGCTCAAAAAATAGCAACTCCGTTTGACGAAACAATGGCTTACCGGAGAAACGACGGAAGCATCAGGCTACTCGCAAGAAGCTATTTGGGCGAGTTGGCCGAAAGCATATCTTATGATGACGGCGAAACGTGGAGCGAAGCGGCTTTAAGCGGTATAGTCAGTCCGAATACCCGCTTTTTCGTATCGCGTACACCAAGCGGAAGGATACTGCTTATAAACAATGACGACAGGCTTTCAAGAACAAATATGACAATATACCTTTCCGATGATGACGGTGCCACCTGGAAATATAAAAAGTGTATTGACTCAAGAGCCGACATATCCTATCCCGATGCCGATTTTTACAACGGCAGAATCTACATGGTATATGACCGCGAACGATGCGGCGCCAAGGAAATCCTTTTTCTTTCATTTACCGAAGATGATATTACGGATGAGAATTATGTGCTCCGACCGTCAATTATCAGTAAGCCGTAATGCTATGAAATGAAACAAAGTAAACTGTGAGGTATGACGAAATGAAGGCATTTTTTATCGATATAGACGGAACGCTCGCAAACGATGATAAAAAAATACCGAAAGAAAACATCGTTGCAATAAAAAAAGCCCGCGAAAGCGGGAATCTTGTATTTATCAATACCGGGCGCGCATCCTCGCGCCTTCCCTATGAGCTTGCGGAAATCACGGAGCCCGACGGAATAATAACAAGTCTCGGCGCCACAATCAAAATCGGTGGCGAAACCGTATACACCAATTACACAACCGTTGAAGAAACTGTGAAAATATACCGTATCGCCGTTCGTTCCGGCTGGCATATATATTTCGATACGGAATACCGAAAATACGAAATCAACATCCCGAAAAATCGAATCGACCGCGCTCTCAGCGAATACGATATAACAGCCCGGCCCGTAGGAAGCGAAAGTGTTTTCGAAATCACCGACGAGGATTATATAAAAAATCACAACATCATGCTTTCGAAGCTGGTTGTTTTCCCCGAGGAAACGGGATTTTCCGAAATCGAAAGGCTTAAAGACTATTTCTTCATCAATAAATGCACCGATTATTACGACCTTTCCTTGAAAACCTGCGGCAAGGATACCGCCATTCAATTCATATGCGACAGATACAATATCAAATGCCGCGACACCATTGCCATAGGTGACAGCGAGAACGATATTTCGATGCTTGAATATGCCGGCATCGGCGCGGTGGTAAAAAACGCCTCGCCCGAGGCGAAAAAGCACGCGGACTATATCTCCGACAAGACAAATAACGAATCTGCCGTAGCGGATATAATATACCGTTTCATGTAAAAATTCAATTCTCGGGGCACCGGATGCAGGGGCGGCTTTTTCGGCTTCTTCCGTCGTATTTCCCCGCCATTCGTAAACACCATTGCTGCTGATGTGATAATATTATTCCACTGCCGTTACGCCTATTTTGCAACATTTTATTACCTGTCGGCGAAAGTGTACGCTTGATGTTAAAATATTCACGAAAAATAACTCCTTTAACCAATACGGAGAGGTGTTCGATGAGAGTGGAAATGTGATACATAGGCATCACGGAAATTTCAAGGCAAGCGTTACTTGTCATTATCCTTTTCGGGTGGTAATTTCCTTATGGATATTAAACGGTTTGAAATCTCTTGTGATAGGATATGCAATCTCTGTATTTCAGAGATAAAAATTCATATTTGTGTACTTGATAAGAACTGCTGATAAACAACATTTAGATGCGTACTGTATATAAGAAACAGCGTATAAGATATGAAAACTTTACCGATTTTGGCGGTATTGTAAATAGTCGATAAAACGCTTTACCGCTAACGAAGCGGTTTTTTTATTCCGCATCGCAAGCCCTATATTTCGGTATGCAGGCACATCTAACTCTTTTGCAACAATATTGTAAGGAATACGCTTCAGTATAAGTTGCGGCAAGATACTTACGCCTAAACCACTTTCAACCATAGACATAACAGCATAATCATCCCAAGTTGTGAAATGTGTATTTGGTGTTAAACCACACCGTTCAAATATTTCTGAGATTTCAGCTTTGGCACCTTTTTCAAGAAGCATAAAAGGCTCATTGCAAAGAGCTGCAACAGAAATTTTTTCACAGTTTGATAATGGATGATTTTCGGGAAGTATGGCAAGCAGTTTATCCTGTTCCAAAAATATTGTTTCTAAATCTGTGTGTGTAGGCAGACGAAGAAAACCGCAATCAACCCTGCCTTCTAATATCCATTCTTCGATTTCCG
>CAZRUB010000048.1:0-9340 GCA_964603185.1 uncultured Ruminococcus sp. | reverse complement strand
ATTTCCTTTTTGATAATAAACACGACCTCCGAAAAGCCGGCTTTTATTGCATCGCAAACCGAAAAGTCCACAATTGCTTCACCGTTCAGTCCGAACGGCTCCATCTGCTTTAACCCTCCGTAGCGGCTTCCCATTCCCGCCGCAAGCACTACAAGCTGAGTTTTTTTCATTTTCACACCTCAAAACGTTTCTTCTTTTTTACCCCTTTGCATAAGCTCCGTCACGGCATCCTTTGCGCTTTTGCCTTCATAAAGAACCTTGTATGCTTCATTCACTATCGGCATTTCGACGCCGACCCTTTTCGAAAGCTCATAAGCCGCATTGCAGCTTGTGATCCCCTCTGTTACCATTTTGATTTCATCCAATGCTTCGGAAAGGCTTTTCCCTTCACCTAAAAGAATTCCCGCACGTCGATTTCTTGAGTGCATACTCGTACAGGTTACTATAAGGTCACCTATTCCGGAAAGCCCCGTGAAGGTCTCGCTTCTTGCTCCGAGCGCTTTGCCGAGCCTTGTTATTTCCGCAAGGCCGCGAGTCATAAGTGCCGCCTTGGTATTATCTCCGTAGCCTATGCCGTCTACCATTCCGGCGCACAATGCAATAACATTCTTAAGCGCTGCCCCGATTTCAACGCCGAGCAAATCCGTATTTGTATATACTCTCAAGGTATCGCACATAAAAATGCTTTGAACCTCTTCGGCAACGCTAATATCCTTCGATGCCGCAACAATTGCGGTGGGAATGAACCTGGCAACCTCCTCGGCATGAGAAGGCCCGAGCAATGCCGCAATACGCGCGGAAGGAATTTCCTCGCTCAAGCATTCGGTCATTGTTTTAAGGCTTTCCGGCTCCAGTCCCTTGGTGCAGTTTACAACAAGCTTGTTTGCCGCGTAGGGAGCCATTTCTTTCGCATATGCGCGCACTCTGTGACTCGGCAAAACACTGACTATAACCTCCGCATCCGAAACGGCCGCCTTCAAGTCGGCCGTCAGCTGTATTCCTTCGGGAATTTCAACGCCCGGCAAAAAAGCTTTGTTCTCTCTTTCCCGTGCAATTTCATCGCTTTCCGATTGCTTCCAGGACCATAACGTTACGTTGTGCTTTTTACTTTCAAGCAATATTGCAAGTGCCGTACCCCATCCTCCGGAGCCGATAACAGATATTTTCATACAATCATTTCTCCTTATTACTCGAAAATGTGGTTTTTGCTTCGGTTCCGTTTACAAGCCTTACAATATTTGTTTTGTGCCTGTAAATCGTGAGAAGCGCCGCAAAAACGGTGAAAATTATAACCGGTATGTTTTTGGTGAGAAACGCCGCTGTAATTGCCGCAACCGCACCGGATACCGAACCGAGCGAAACATATCTCCAAATTACAAACACAACAATAAACACTCCGAGCGCCGAAAGGCCGACGCGCCAATCGCTCATAAAAAGCGCCGCAACCGAAACAAGAACCCCTTTTCCGCCCTTAAACCCGAAATATACCGGGAAATTATGTCCGATAATACATCCCGTTGCGGCAAAAAGCTTCGCCAAAAGCACCTCTTCACCCATTATCGATGCGAAGCAGGCCGCCAAAGCAACCGCAACAATGCATTTTAACAAGTCACATATTGTTACTGTCAATGCCGCTTTTTTTCCGAAATTTCTCAGCGTATTTGTTGCCCCCGCATTTTTGCTCCCCACAGAACGGATATCCGTTCCTTTTGCGCGCGAATAAATTATGGCCGGATTGATGCTTCCGATCAAATATCCGATTAAAATTGCGACCGTGAATACCAAAATATTCATTAGAATCATTCCTTCTTGTCTTCGTTTTTCTCTCTTATGATGAATTTAAGCGGTGTGCCTGTCAAATCAAAGGCCGAACGAATTTGATTTTCCAAATATCTCAAGTAGGAAAAATGCATAAGCTCTCTATCGTTAACGAAGAAAACAAATGTGGGCGGTGCCGTCGAAGCCTGTGTTGCATAATAAATTTTAAGACGCTTTCCCTTGTCGGACGGTGCTTGATTTTTATTGATTGCTTCGTTTATAATGTCGTTCAATGCACCTGTTGAAATATGTGTATTATGCTTTTCGTACACATACTTTACCGTTTCGATAAGCTTATCCGTCCTCTGCCCGGTTTTTGCGCTTATATATATCTGCGGCGCATAATGCATAAACGGAAGTGTATCGGCAATTTTTTTCTTAAATTCATCCATGGTTTTGTCGTCTTTTTCGATTAAATCCCATTTATTTACCGCAATAATGCTTGCTCTTCCGTTATCGTGGGCATATCCTGCAATTTTTGTATCCTGCTCGCTTATTCCCTCGGATGCGTCAATCATAACAACGCAAACGTCCGATTTTTCAATTGCGTCAAGTGACCTTACAACGCTGTAGCGCTCCACATTATCGTCAATTTTCCCGCGCTTTCTCATACCTGCGGTATCGATTATAATGTATTTTTGTCCGTCCCTTTCGAATTTCGAATCGATTGCATCTCTTGTTGTGCCGGGAATATCGCTTACAATAACTCTTTCTTCCCCCAGAATGTGATTAATAAGACTGGATTTTCCGGCGTTGGGTTTTCCCGCAACGGCAATTTTGATCTCATCCTCCGAAGCGGTATCTTCCTCATCCGCTTCAAAATACGAGCAAACCTCATCCAAAAGTTCACCCAAGCCCATACCGTGCGTTGAGCTTATCGCCATAGGCTCACCGATGCCCAGGTTATAAAACTCGTAAAAGGACATGGGCGGCTCTCCCGGTGTGTCGGCCTTGTTGCATGCCAAAACAACAGGCTTACCCGATTTTTGAAGCATTGCCGCAACATCCATATCCGCCGCGGTCAAGGATGTTTTCACATCCACCATAAAAATTATAACATCCGCCTGTTCAATCGCAAGATCCGCCTGACGCTTCATCTGTTCAAGAATAACATCATCGGTTTTGGGCTCTATACCGCCCGTATCGATAAGCGTAAACCTTTTTCCGCACCATTCCGCATCCTTGTATATTCTGTCCCTCGTAATTCCCGGGGTATCCTCAACTATTGCGGTACGACCTCCCGTGAGTCTGTTAAAAAGCGTTGACTTCCCCACATTCGGTCTTCCTACCACGGCAACCTTTGGCTTCGGCATTTTTATCGGCCTCCCTTTCCTATAACCCCAATATCGCATCAACGGTGGAGTATCCGTCCGTTTTAACCTTTGTTATCTTAATATTCAGCCTCTTCTCCAATTCCTCTTTTTCAACATCATCCAACATAATATCTGTATCTTTTCTGAACATAACCTCCGGCATTAAAATGTTTTGCGGAAGCTTTTCTTTTTCAAGTTGCTTTATAACATCTGTTCCGCACACAAGTCCGGAAACCGTTACGCTTTCCCCGAAAAATTCGTTTTTTATCGCATAAACCTTCACATTAACGCCCGGGAATTTTTCACGCACGGCTCTTGCGGTTTCTTCCATCAGCGCCTTAGCCGCACAGCCCGTTATAATTCCCACCTCGCGGCTTATGTCATTCTCGCCTATACTGTTGATTTCAGCAGTTGCCTCCTCCTTAAACGATGTTATCATGCCCACACCGTTTTCTATTTGAGGGTAACCGTCATAGCTGTCCTCACTCGGAAGCTCGCGCTCCGCTTTTAAATAGAATTCATCCGAAGCATAAACGAAGCTTACGCCGTATTTTTTTTTGGCCTTGCGCTGAAATGCTTCAATAATATCTATTGCCCGCCGACAATCCTCCTTTAAGAAGGGTAGCAATTCCGGCAGATTATCACGATATTTCGTAAGACCGACAGGCACAACCGAAAGACTGTTCACATAGGGATAAAGCTTCATAAGCTTTCCTATTGTTTTTTTCAGCTCCTTGCCGTCGTTTACGCCCTTTACAAGCACAACCTGACAGTTCATTGTAATTTTATTGCGTGCAAGCCTTTTCATAAGCTTATACACACCGCCGGCATGCTTGTTTTTCAGCATACTGACCCTGAGCTTGGGGTTTACCGTGTGAACCGAAACATTCACCGGGCTTATTTTTTGACGTATTATCCTTTTTATATCGCTTTCGCTGAGGTTTGTAAGCGTTATATAGCTTCCCGTAAGGAAGGAAAGCCTCACATCATCATCCTTTAAGTAAAGGCTCTCCCTCATCCCCGGCGGCATTTGATCTATAAAGCAGAATATGCATTTATTTCTGCAGCGTCTTGTGTTTCCGTTTTCGCCGTAGCATAATTCAAGTCCTATATCCTCGCCGAATGCATTATCTATATAAACCTCACGACGCTTCCCGTCTTTTGTGCATATCTCTATTAAAAGCTCACTGTCGGCTGTAAAGAAGCGAAAATCCAACACGTCACCAATCGGTTCACCGTTTACCGAAATAATTTTATCTCCGGGCCTGATACCGGCGTTATCCGCCGCGGTTCCGGAAACAACCTCTATAACCACAGGGTAATTCATTTTCAAAGCTCCTTGGCAAGTTTCAATATCTTATCCACATATTTTCTCTGTATTGTAAGTCCGAATATTCCGTTCCTTCTTACCTCATAATTTATGGCACCGGCATCGACAAATTCAATCGTTTCGGCACCGTTTACGGTTTGCAGGGTTATGGTAAGCTCCCTCTCTCCGGTTACTGCATCCTCCGAAAGCGCTCCGTCATAGCAAAGCGAAATCACACTGCGATAAAATTCCGTCGCACTGTCCGAGTCTATCTCTCGTCCGTTTACGGACGGACTGTCCCCGAGAATAATCACGTAATCGGCATCCCCTCCGTTTATTTCGATTGACGATACCTCTGAAATATAGTGCACCGAGATGTGCTTATCCACAATGTCAAACGGGGTGATTTTCATAAATTCAAGCAGAGAGGAATCCACAATATAAGCTCCCGATTCTTCCATTTTCTTCACATAATATCCGCTTGCCGTACTATCTCCCATGCAACATTTTATGCTTCCCTCGGCCGTGAATATTTCAAAATAATTTTCGTAATCAATTCCGATATCCTCGTCGTCAGCATCGGGAACAAAGCCCTTTGCGCCGATCGACGTTACGCTTTCAAACAGAGCCTGCACATCCGAGGGAGCGGCATTCGTTCTTACGGGCGACGTTACGGCGTAGCTGAAAAGCCCGTCCGAGTCCGAAGAGCCTTCTTCTTTCGTTTCCTTTTTCTCTACCGCAATAAGCTCACCGTTTGAAATCACAAGCTTTGTAACATCGTCGATCGATAAATTCGTAATACTTAAATTAACAAACGCACTCATTCCGACAAAATACAATCCGCCTTCGTCCGCACTCACGGTATACACATTTTTATCGTCGACCGTGAAATAGTATTTTCTTCCGACTATGCTGTTTCCTACCTTTATAAAATATTCTTTTCCGGACTCCGTAATGCCTTTAAGCACAGCCTCCGGATTTTCTAAGCCGTATTTTGAAAGCGAATTTGCATTTTCCTCTATCAATTCGGCGGCGAGAGTGGTTTTCAGCATATTTTCAAGCGAAATTATCGTATTACCGTATGCGTTTTCTCCGTTTCTGAAATTACATTTCCAAGCCGACTCGCTTTTCGCAAAGGAAAATGTCCCCTCCGAATTTATTAGCGTCATCGACACGATATCCTCGTCAAGCCTTCTCACCGTTATATCCAATGTAATTTCCTTTTCGCCGTCCTCCTGCTGAGTCGCGCTCGGCTGCTTGCTTACGATATAAACGGCGCAAACCAAAAGCAAAACCGCCGCCGAAAGAATAATTATTTTTGCATTGCGCTTCACAGACGGTGCCTCCTTAAATAAACGTAAATTCCGTATCCGAACAATATAGCCGGAACTATCCCCACAAGCAAAATCCCGCAATAGGTGAGCTTTGTTTTTTCAAGAACCTCCATTTTTTCATGGATAACATCCTTTGACGAAACGGAAATCGGCGCGTCCTCGATTCCCGACATATAATTTATGGTTTTCACAACAAGATCCTTATCGGCATAAGAGGACGAGGCGTCCGCAAAGCGGTCAAAAAGCATGTAATAGGTTCCGCACACCAATAAGCGCGATGTGGTTTCATCATTATTGAGAGGGTTTTTCCTTAAGTATACCATAATGTTTTTTTCCGCCCTTTCGGAAACGGAATAGCTTTCTCTCGAATTTTTCAGCACCCAGTTTTCCCTGTCCATTGTAATGCCGTTTTCGCTTGTTGCAACAATCACGTTTGCTTCAACCGAACCTGCTTCCGTTATTTCGATACTGTTGACCTCCCCCTCGGGGACTCTCAGCTTAGAGGAAACGGAATTCAAATAGCTTGTTATCGAATGCTCTTTCATTACCGGGATTAAATAATTTCCGGCGGCACTTGAAGCAATGTAAGAGGTGTCGGCATCGGAAACGCAGTCGTTTTTCAGGGTTATGCCCCAATTTGTTGCAAAATACGCATTCAAATTGGGAAGCGAATAAGAAGGATTGGAATAAAACTGCACCCTTCCTCCGTCCTCAAGATAATCGTCAAGCTTCTTAATATCCTCATCGGTAAAATCCTGAGTGGGACCTGCAAGCAAAAGCATGTCGGCATCGCTCGGGACAGCGTCTGTCGTAAAATCGATAAGCTTAACGCTCATCGCCTCAGTATAGAGCATATTCATTATATAATCCAAAAAGCTTGAATTTTCTATAACCTCTCCGTGTCCCATTGCAATATATACCATAAGCGGCTTTTCGCTGACGACATATCTTATGGCCGCGGAGGTATAGCTCTCAAGATAATTGACCTTGGTGTTTATAATTCCGTTTTCGTTCTTTTGTCCGTATTCGATCAAGGAGCTGTCAACAATCCTCACCTTATTTGTTTCCTTGCATTCCACAACCACGCTGTTATAGCTTTTAAGCTTATAGGTTCTTGAGAACGCAGGGTCTGTATCCAAATTCACTTCCTTAACGGTTATAAGCGAATTCGCTTTTTCGAAGGTTTCCAAAATTTCCGAATAGCGTGTATTACGGTTTTCCGCGTTTGTTGCATAATATATCGTGATTTCCTTATCCGCTCCGACCGCGACCTCCCTGCTTTCGTCGGAAAGCGTGAACACGGAATCGCCCGTTAAGTCAAGCTTAAGGTTTACCCTTTCTCCCAGCACGGAGAAAAGTATATTCAAAAGAATTACCGCCGCTGTCGCAAGCGCCGTAAGAGCGGCGCCTTCTATTTTAAATTTAAGCTTATTGTTTTTCATCGAAGGCACCTCCTACCATCTTCTTTTTTCGATTACGCGCACGGTGAAATAATTAAAGAGCAAGGCCACCGAAGCGTAGTATACAACGGATGAAATATTAAATATTCCGAGTGAAAAATCAGCGTATCTGGTCGCAAAGGATATGCTTCCCAAAATTGCATAAAGCGCGGGGCTTTGAATTGCCGGAACAATAAAAATTTCGGTCGCCAGCATCAGTATAAAAAGCGCAAATGTTAAAACCGCACTTATTACCTGGTTTTCCGTAAGCGACGAAATAAAAATTCCTATCGCGGCATAAACGCACGAATAAATGAAAAACCCGAAATAAGCCAAAAGCGTCATCCCAAGCTGCGGATTTCCCTGAAGCAGCAAAATTACCATGTGAGGCAAAGTAAACAAAAGAGCAATCAAAATAAGCGTCATTGCCGCAAAAAATTTTCCGTATACTATTGATGCCGCACTGACCGGCGAGCACAACAAAAGCTGATCCGTTTTCTCGGATTTTTCCTCCGCAATCAACCTCATAGTCAAAAGCGGCATCAAGAAGAGCATTAAGTAAATCATCACTCCGAATGTGTGTGAAATATCCGAGCTAGTGTATGTGTATAAATTCAAATAGCAGAACAAGCCCGAAAACATAAGCAAGAATATACCTATAAAAACATATCCCATGGGATTGTTCATGTAATTTGCAAGCTCCCTTTTATATATTGCCTTCATTCGCTTCACCTCCGACATACTTTAAGAAAATATCCTCAAGGCTCAATGTGTCAAGTCCGAACTGTTTAACCTTAACGTCCTTTTCTGCCAGCCTTTCCATTATGCGGCAACGGGAATCCTTTGAGGTGTGAATTATGATTTCGGCGTCGCCGCTCTCACCGTCCGTCACATTCTCCATTTTTTCCACACCGCTTGTTAAAGACAAAAGCTTTATAATATCCTCCGCATTGCCTTCCGCTTTAAGCCTTAATCTGTTTTCGTCCTCAAATTCGGATATAAGCTTTTCGGTGAAAGCCGCCGCGGCTATTCGTCCCTTCTGTATTATAATTACCTTTTCGCAGACGGCACTCACCTCCGACAATATATGCGAGCTCAAAATAACCGTATGCTCACGTCCGAGCTCGGCAATAAGGTTTCTTATTTCGATTATCTGCACCGGGTCAAGACCTACGGTAGGCTCATCCAAAATAAGCACCTCGGGATTTCCGATTAAAGCCTGCGCAAGCCCCACTCTTTGCTTATAGCCCTTCGAAAGGTTTCTTATAAGCCTTGTATAAACCCCGTCAATACCGCATTTTTTGCATATTTCTTCAATATGAAGCTCCTTTTCGCTCTTTTCGTCTTTTTTTGCTTTCGCGGAAAGACGAACGCCTTTAAGCTCAAATACAAAATCCAAATACTCGCAAACCGTCATATTGGGATAAAGCGGAGGCTTTTCCGGGAGATAGCCGATATGTTTTTTTGCCTCCTTTGGATTTTCCAAAACATCTATTCCGTCAATCAAAACCTTCCCCAGGTTTGACGAAAGATAGCCCGTTATTATGTTCATCGTTGTGCTTTTTCCGGCACCGTTGGCGCCCAAAAAGCCCATTACCTCTCCCTTTTCGACCTTAAATGTTAAATTATCCAAAACTTTCGTTTTGCCGAAGCTTTTTGACAAATTTTTTACTTCAATCATTTTTCGCGAGTACCTCCGCATTAAAATCTATAATACCGTTTTCATTCTTTGATTTTTATTTATTATTAATCGGTTATTTCGATGTTAAGCTCCTTAAGCTGAGCTGCATCCACCACATCCGGAGCGTTACTCATAAGCTCGGACGCATTTTGAACCTTCGGGAACGCAATAACATCTCTTATATTGTCAAGCCCCTGAATGAGCATGCAAAGCCTGTCCAAGCCGTAAGCCATTCCTCCGTGAGGAGGTGCGCCGTATCTGAATGCATCAATCAAAAATCCGAAGCGTTGCTCGGCTTCTTCTTCGGTGAAGCCGAGGCAGGCAAACATCCTGTCCTGAAGCTCGGAATTGTTGATTCTTATGCTTCCTCCGCCAAGCTCGACACCGTTTAATACTATATCGTAGGCGCGCGCTCTCACTCTTCCGGGATCGCTTTCGATATATTC
>CAZRUB010000047.1:0-9373 GCA_964603185.1 uncultured Ruminococcus sp. | reverse complement strand
TCATCTTTCTGGGCCCTCCCGGTGCCGGCAATGGCACACAGGCACAGCGCATCTGCGCTGCGCTGAACATTCCCCAAATCTCCACGGGGGACATCCTCCGCAGAGCCATTAAGGAACAGACCCCCACCGGTCTGAAAGCAAAATCCTACATCGACGCTGGTAAGCTGGTGCCTGACGAGGTTATCATCGACATCGTAAAGGATCGGCTGGCCCAGGATGACTGCCGGAATGGCTATATCCTGGATGGGTTCCCCCGCACGGTTCCCCAGGCAGAGGCCCTTGAGCACATTGCCAAGATAGACTCTGTTATCGAGCTGGCGGTGGACGACCAGGTGCTCATCAACCGCCTGAGCGGCCGCCGTGTGTGCCTGAAGTGCGGCGCGACGTATCATGTTTCCCTGCTGGATGGCAAGACGGACTGTGCCGCCTGTGGCGAGCAGCTGATCCAGCGTGATGATGATAAGGCAGAAACGGTGCTGAACCGTCTGACGGTCTATCACGCGCAGACAGCTCCCCTGGTTTCCTTCTACGAGGATAGGGGCCTGCTGCACAAGATCGATGGCGCCCAGGGCATGGACGTGATCTTCCAAACCATCATGGACACTTTAGGGGTCTGAACATGATTAGTTTGAAAAACCCCGACCAAATCGGGAAAATGCGTGAGGCTGGCGCGCTCCTCTACGAGGTGATGCAAAAGCTCCGCGAAGCTGTCAAGCCTGGTGTCTCCACCGCTGCCCTGGATGTGTATGCCGAGCAGCTCATCCGGAAAAACCATGCCATTCCTACTTCCCTGCACTACGAAGGGTACCCGGCCAGCATTTGCACATCGGTTGATGATGCAGTAGTGCACGGCATTCCCTCCGAAAGCCAGATTTTGAAGGAAGGCTCCATCGTTAGCATCGACTGTACGCTGATGCTGGATGGCTGGCAGGCTGACAGCGCCTTCACCGTGGGTGTTGGCGAGATCTCCGCCCAGGCGGAAGCGCTGATAAAGGCGGGCGCACGGGTTTATGTGCCTTACGGGCTCGGCTCTTTCGAGGGTGCGGCGGGCGCGATTATTCCGGCGGTATATAAAAAGCTTCCGAAAAAATTGGACTGTTCCGTAGTTGTTGCCGGAAGCATCGGCGCGGCGGAATATGCAAGAGGGCTGGGGAAAAGTGTTATTGCCGATTACAGCATGAACATATTCAATTCGGTATCGGCGGAGGAATTCGAAACCGTTACCCTTTCGACGGAGCTGACGCTGGCCGAAATGAAAAAAATAACCGCAAGCTTTAATACGGAAGCGGTTGTGTACGGATATATTCCGCTTATGAAAACGAAAAATTGCATTATAAAAACCGTGGGAAAATGCGCGGGAAGCTGCGCCGACTGCCGAAAAAGCATTAAGCTTAGGGACAGGAAAAATGCGGTTTTTACAGTGAAAAGCGACGGAGAATTTAACACACTTTACAATTCGGTTCCGCTTTTTATGGCGGACAGAATTAACGAGCTTAAAGACGCGGGCTTTACCGGATTGAGGCTTTGCTTCACAAACGAATCACCCCGGGAGGCGGTGAAAATTTACAAAATGTATGCCGGAGAAGCGGCAATTGAAAAGCCTTCGGCCTATACGAGAGGACATTTTTATTCGGGAGTGTAAAAAAAGCTTGGAAAAATAAGCGAATTGTGGTATAATGATTTCATCGGAGATGAAATCAGCTAAATTTGCCTATGGCAAGCTAAATGTGCTTTGCACGCTAAATTACTTCGTAGCTAAATTGACCTGCAGTCAGCTAAAGGCGAATTTAATTTAGCTGCTCCGAAGGAGTTATTTAGCTATGGAGCGAAGCGGAATAATTTAGCTTTACGCTGAAAGAGCGAAATTTGGCTAAAATAATTGACTTGGATGTGAAGAGATGGCAGAAAGCATAATGCTTGACAGAGCAAAAAATTTTGCGGTTGAAATAATAAATATGTGCAAAAGCATAAAGGAAACGAAAAGAGAAGGCGTATTAACAAATCAACTTATGCGTTCGGGAACATCAGTCGGTGCCAATATTCATGAATCAAAATATGCACACGGAACAGCTGATTTTATTTCAAAAATGCAGATAGCGTTAAAAGAATGTTATGAATCCGAGTATTGGTTGGAGCTTCTTAACAGGACAGGATATATAGATGATGAACAATATAAAACGGTAATTAATACTTGCGGACAAATTCGCAGAATGTTGATTTCCTCAATAAATACCGTTAAACAAAAATCTCAAAAATAAGCGTCATCTAAATCGATCACTGATTCTATAATGATTTCATCGGAGATGAAATCAGCTGAATAACAGCTAAAGGTGCTAAAGCACGATGATTATTCATTTTATAAACAAAATGCGGAAAGGAATATTTTAATATGCTTAATGTAAAGGTTAAAAAATTATCGGACAATGCGGTTCTTCCGGAATATCAAACAAGCGGCGCCGCGGGAATGGATCTTTGCGCTTGCGTTCCCGAAAGCGTAACCCTTGCTCCGTCGGAGAGGAAGCTTATCCCCACAGGCTTTGCGATGGCGCTTCCGGAGGGATATGCGGCATTCATATATGCAAGAAGCGGCCTTGCTTCCAAAAAGGGAATTACGCTTCCCAATTGTGTCGGTGTTATAGACTCGGATTACAGGGGCGAAATAAAGGTCGCGCTTGTTAATATTTCCGATGAGGTATTTACGATAAACACAGGCGACAGAATAGCCCAGATGGTCATAAGCCGTGTGGAGAGAGCGCAGCTTACGCTTGCGGACGAGCTTTCCGATACGGAGCGTGCGGGCGGCGGCTTCGGCTCCACCGGGGTGTGAAATCATGGAGTATATTTTGGCCTCGGTTTCGCCGAGAAGAAAAGAGCTTTTGGCACAAATGGGCTACTCGTTTAAGGTTTGCCCGGCGGACATTGACGAGAATATCGGAATTACCGATCCGGAAATGCTTGTCAGGCAACTTGCGCTTTTGAAGGCGAGCTTTATTGCCGAAAAGCATTCCGGCGAAAATGCGGTTATAATTGCGGCGGATACCGTTGTTTCGTATAAAAGCGAAATATTGGGAAAGCCAAAGGATAAAGAGGACGCAAAAAGAATGCTGCGCCTGCTTTCGGGGAATACTCATACGGTATACACGGGCTATTGCTGCTCCGATGCAAAAACCGGGGTAACGGTGGCGAAAAGCGATGCGTGCCATGTCAGCTTCAGGTTTATTACCGATGAAGAAATCGATGAATATGTCGAAAGCGGGGAGCCTATGGACAAGGCAGGCTCTTACGGTATACAGGGTGCCGCTTCGCGGTTTGTTGACAGTATAGACGGGGATTTTTCCTGCGTCGTCGGTCTTCCGCAAAAAGCGCTCGGTGAGCTTTTGAAAAGTGAATTTACCTTTGAGGGGAGATAAATAAATGCCGTTTCTATCAAGAAATATCGGTATAGATTTGGGAACCGCCAACACAAGAATATATGCACAGGGAAATGAATTTCAGCTTTCGGAGGCATCGGCGGTTGCGTATGACACAAAGCATAAAAAGCTTGTGGGCTCCGGGGATGAAGCGAAGGGAATGCACGGACGCACGCCCTCCGAAATAGAAGTGATTTATCCGCTCAGGGACGGCGTGATAGCCGATTATCACATGACGGAGATAATGCTTCGCTCGCTTTTGGAAAAGACGCTCAGAAGGCACACGTTTTTCGGGCCGAGGGTTGTTATCGGCGTTCCCGCGGAAGCAACGGAGGTTGAAAAGCGCGCGGTTGAGGATGTTGTTTTGGCCTGCGGCGCAAGGGCGGTAACCGTTGTGGAGGAGCCTATTGCCTCCGCTAAGGGTCTCGGTCTTAATATGAATGCAAACGAGGCCAATATGATAGTTGATATCGGCGGCGGAACGACTGAGGTTTCCGTGATTTCCGATATGGGCATTGCCACCGGCGGCTCCATACGTATCGGCGGAGATACATTGGATAACGCAATCATAAACTATGTTAAGAAAAACTATTCGGTTTTGATAGGGGAGCCCACGGCCGAGCTTATAAAAAAGACAATCGGCTCCGTTGCCAGCTATGAGGGCGAGACCGCGATGGATTTTAAGGGACGCGACCTTTTGACCGGCCTTCCCAAGACCTGCTCCGTCACGCCCGACCGCGTGAGAGAGGCGCTTTCCGATTATGTTTCGTCTGTGCTTGAATGCATAAGAAGGGTGCTGGAGAAAACCCCTCCGGAGCTTATAGGAGATATAACGGCGAACGGAATTTATTTAACCGGGGGAGGGAGCCTGTTAAAGGGTCTGGATGAATATTTATCTTCGGAAATCGGAATCAAGGTTTCGGTTGCCGCAAATGCAATGACTTGCATTGCCGAGGGAATAAGAAAATTTATGGAGGAGCCCGGTGCGCTTAAAAGCTATCGGGTGATAACGAGAAAAAATAAATAGACGGGTAGGCGAAAAAGAGACTTTGAAAAAGAGAGTGCTGAGGGTTTCGGCGGTTGTTTCGGTAATACTTGTGTGTATGCTTATATCAACCGTGGAAACGGATAAAAACAGAATAATAAGCGATATTACCGGAATTGTGGCGAAGCCTGTAAGCAAGGTTTTTGTCGCAATTGACAATCTTTTGGATTACGGCGGCGACTATTTTCGGGATATGGACAGTCTTAAGGCCGAAAACGCCGAACTTAAATCGCAGGTTATGCTTCTGGAGCAGCGAATAATCGAAAGCGATTCGATTGTATCGGAGAACGAGCGCTTAAGAACCCTGGTTGACCTTAAGGAAAAAACAAAGGCGTACGATATGACCGGGGCTTCGGTAACGGCCATTGACCCGTCGGGTAGATATTCTTATTTTATTATCGATAAGGGCACGGCCGACGGAGTGACAAAAAATGCGGTCGTATTGGATTCGGGCGGTGTAATCGGCAGGATTGACAAGGTGGGAACGACATGGGCGAGAGCGGAAACGATAACCGCGCCGGGAACCGCATGCGGGGCGGAGGTTTCCAGAACCGGTGACACGGGAATTATCGAGGGTGATTCCGCACTTAACGGTCTTTGTAAAATGACCTCCATAGGAAAGGAAACGAATATTACCCCCGGCGATTATATTATCACCTCCGGAAGCGGAGATGTTTATCCTCCGGGGCTTACGATAGGAAGAATTAAAGAAATAACGGACGGGGAAATTTCACGCACGGCTGTAATCGAGCCGACGGGAAATGTTAAAAATCCGAAAGAGGTTATGGTAATCCTGGGAATAAGAGAATAATTTCGAAGACTGAAAAAACGAAGGGAGGCTTTGATGTGAAAAAGCGTTTATCGTACATAATTCATTTTCTTATTTTGTTCTTTGCGCTTTTTTTGCAAAGCAGTCCGCTTATAAGAAAAATCTCCGTCGGGGGAGTGTGGCCGAACATGGTATTTATGCTTCTGTTCGTCTATGCGCTGTACTTGAAAAACAGTGAGGTTTTCGTGCTGGCGGTGATATCGGGCTCCTTCACGGATTTGATTTTCGGCGATATTTACGGGGTCTACACACTTTTGCTCGTGTGCTTCGTACTGCTTTTTCAGCTTCTTAACAGGGTTATATACAGTGAAAGCCTGCCTGCGGTATTTATATATGCATTGCTGGCGGAGGGACTTTTCGAAGGAATATTTTTAATTATCGATTTGAATTTCCCGGGCGGGGACGTTATTTCGGGCGAAATAATTAAGCGATATATCGTGAAATGCATTTACAGTGCGGTCTTTGCGCTTCCCTGCTACAGTGCGGCGGCCGCAATTCACAGAAGGAAGCAGGAGGTGCAAAGAAGGTGAAAAACAGGCCGAGATATATTTTTATCGTATGCATAATTTGCATTTTTGCGGTAGCCTGCATCGGAAGGCTTGTGTCCCTTCAGATTGTGCACGGTGAGGAAAATTATCAAAAAAGCCTTTCGCGAACTCAGCGCACCGTTGTTCGGGATGCCGCACGAGGGGAATTTTACGACAGATACGGAAGGCTTATCGTTTCCAATCGTATGGGATATTCCGTGGAATTTCAGCGCGTGAAGGGAATGAAGGACGAGGAAATAAACGAAATTATCTTTAAGATAAGCAAAATCCTTTCGGAAAACGGTGACAGTCCTTCCTCGGATGAGCTTCCCGTAACACAGAGTGAGCCGTATTCGTTTACATTTTCCGATGAAGAAAAGGAAGCGGATTGGAAAAAGCAATTTGAACTTCCGATGGATTTTGATGCGGAAAAATGCATAAATTATTATAAGGAGCAGTTCAATATATCCGATAGCTATTCTCCGCAGGAGGTCAGAATTCTTGTCGGAGTGAGATATACCATGCTTATAAGAGGGTTCGGCACAAGTATATCGTACACAATGGCGGAGGATGTTTCGCAGAATACGGTTGTTTCCGTAAAGGAGCATTATGACGAGTATCGCGGAGTGAACATAATGTCGAAGCCGGTGAGAGAATATCCCTACGGAACCATGGCGGTACATATTCTGGGCAGAGTGGGCGCCATAAGCGGCGACGAATATTCCGCCTATAAGGAGAAGGGCTACGGTCTTAACGATACAATCGGAAAAGAGGGTATCGAAAAGTATCTTGAGGAATATCTTCGCGGGAAAAGCGGAAAAGCCATTGCGGAGCAGGATGCGGACGGGCACTATGTCGCTTTTCAAACGGTGGACGAGGCCGAGAGCGGCTCCTCGGTTGTGTTAACGATTGATATTGACGTTCAGCTTGCCGCCGAAAAGGCAATAAAGGAAACGGTTGCCGATATTTATGCCAAAAGCGGTGAAACCGGGCACGGCGCGGATGTCGGCGGAGCGGCGGCGGTTGCGATAGATGTGAATACGGGAGAGCTTATTTGCATTGCCTCCTATCCCGATTATGATGTTAAAAGCTACAGTAAGAGCTATTCCTCGCTTGTAAACGATAAAAATAAGCCGCTTTTCAACCGTGCGGTGGCGGGAACCTATTCTCCCGGCTCCACATTTAAAATGCTTGTGGGTATTGCGGCGCTTGAAAACGAGGTTATAAGGCCGGATACCGTTATTCGCGATAAGGTTATATATGAGCTCGGAAAAAGCAGGTTTAAGTGCTTGCACGACCATGGCGATGTGAACGTTTCGGGCGCGATAAAGGATTCGTGCAATTACTTTTTCTATACCGTGGGCTATGAGTTGGGAATTGATGAAATAGCCGAATATGCAAGAAAATTCGGATTGGGCGAATACACCGGGATTGAGCTTCGGGATGAGGAAGCAAAGGGTATTGTCGCATCGCCCGAGGAAAAGGCGGAAAGGAACGAACCGTGGTATGACGGCTACACCTTGCAGGCGGCAATAGGGCAGGACGACAATAAGTTCACGCCGCTGCAGCTTGCGGCGTATACCGCGCAAATTGCCACGGGAGGAATAAGATACACCCCGCATTTGATAAGGGGAATTTATTCCTATGATATGAGCGATGTTGTTAAAGCCACGGCGATTACGGAGGCCGGAAGGCTTGAGCTTGCCGACGAAAGCATTAACGCGGTAAGGGAAGGCATGAGAATGGTTGCCGAGTCCGGTACGGCGGCGGATTATTTTTTCGATTACCCCATAAAGGTTGCGGCGAAAACCGGAACCGCCGAGGTTTACGGAGGCAGTGACAACGGCATTTTCGTTGCCTATGCGCCGTATGACAATCCGCAGATTGCGGTTGCGGTCGTTATCGAACGCTCCGGCGGAGGATATTACTGCGGGCCGGTTGCGAAAGCGATTATCGACGCTTATCTGAATGCGGAAAATTCCGACGAATTGACGGTCGGCATCAACAAGCTCTATTAAGGAGGCTGATATATTGGGAAAGATAATAGTGGTAACATCCGGTAAGGGCGGTGTCGGAAAAACAACGGCAACGGCGAATATTTCGGCCGCACTCACGATGCTGGGAAGGCGTGTGCTAATTATCGATACCGATACCGGATTGAGAAACATGGATATACTCATGGGGCTTGAGGATAAGGTGGTTTATGATGTCACGGATGTGGCCGAAGGCATCGTGAGCTTTGATGACGCGGCACTCACAGGCGAAAAGTATCCCAATCTTTACATATTGGCGGCATCGCAGACAAAGCAAAAGGAGGAGCTTGATAAGGAGCTTTTCGTTAAGCTTTGCAATGACCTCAGGATGAGATTTGACTATATTTTAATCGATTGCCCGGCGGGGATAGAATACGGCTTCGATTGCGCGCTGACGCCCGCGGACGAGGCCGTGATAGTTACCGTACCTGACAGGGCGGCCATGCGTGATGCGGACAGGGTTGCGGGGATTATCGAAGAAAAATACAAAAACATTACAAATATAAGGCTGTGCATAAACAGGCTTATTCCCGAGCTTGCGGATAAAGGACTTACGGCCGGGGCGGCGGAGGCTCTTTTTACGGTTGCGGTGAAGCTTCTTGCCGTTGTTCCGGAGGATCCCCATGTGTTGATAGATGCATATAATTCCGAGCTTTCGGTGAAAAACAGGCGTTCGCAGGCCGGGCGTGCTTTTAAGAATGCCGCCTGCCGATTGGACGGAATCGATATAAAGCTTAAAAATTTCGATAAAAAGAGATTGTTCAAAAGAAGATACAGATAGAAAGGCGGAGGATAGAATGAATATTGCATTGATAGCGCACGATAAGAAAAAAGGGCTTATGACGGAGTTTTGTCTTGCCTATAAAAGCGTTCTTGCCAAGCATACGCTTGTGGCAACAGGCACCACCGGAAGTCTTGTGGAGGAAGCAACGGGTCTTAAGGTTAAACGCTTTCTTCCGGGACGTGAGGGCGGCTCGGAGCAGATAGCGGCACGGATAGCGTACAACGAAATCGATATGGTGCTTTCGTTCAGGGATCCCTTTGCACAAAGCTATGAGCCCGATATGCAATCGCTTTTCAAGCTTTGCGATATGCACACCGTTCCGCTGGCAACCAACGTTGCGACGGCGGAGGCACTGATTCACAGCCTTTCGCGGGGAGATTTGGATTACAGAGATTATATGCGCGAAACAGGCGGCAAATTTTAAGAAAGAGAAGATTATTGAAGGTATGACAAACGAAAGAATGGAGCGCATAAGAAATTTTTCAATCATTGCGCACATCGACCACGGAAAATCCACGCTGGCAGACAGACTTATCGAGCTTACGGGCACTGTTGAGAAGCGTGACATGGATAACCAGATTTTGGATGATATGGAGCTGGAAAGGGAGCGCGGCATAACAATCAAGGCGCGCGCCGTAAGGCTTTTTTACAACTACAAGGGCAAGGAGTATGAGCTTAATTTAATCGACACGCCGGGGCACGTGGACTTTAACTATGAGGTTTCGCGTTCTCTTGCGGCGTGCGA
>CAZRUB010000046.1:0-9379 GCA_964603185.1 uncultured Ruminococcus sp. | reverse complement strand
TTTGGGCAACGGAGAGCTGTTTGTTCCGAATGATACTTTCCTGTCGGGCAAGAGCGATTCGATGGCGATAATAACAGGCCCCAATATGGCGGGAAAATCAACTTATATGCGTCAAACCGCATTGATTGTGCTTATGGCGCAAATAGGCTCGTTCGTTCCCGCAAGCGAGGCGAGAATCGGGGTTGCGGATAAAATTTTTACGCGTGTCGGGGCGTCCGATGACCTTTCATCCGGAAGAAGCACGTATATGGTGGAAAGGAGCGAGGTTGCGGAAATTATCAATAACGCAACGAAGAAAAGCCTTATCATTCTTGACGAAATAGGAAGGGGAACAAGCACATTCGACGGGCTTTCGATGGCGTGGTCGGTTGTTGAATACTGTGCCGAAAAAATTCACGCAAGAACGCTTTTTGCGACCCATTACCATGAGCTTACTCAGCTGGAAAACACTGTTCCCGGTGTGAAAAATTTTTGTATCGCCGTAAAAAAACGCGGAAATGATATAATTTTTTTGAGAAAAATCATAAGAGGCGGCGCGGATGAAAGCTACGGAATAGAAGTGGCACAACTTGCCGGAATAAAGGAAACCGTGATAAAGCGTGCAAAGGAAATATTGAAAAATCTTGAAAGCGGCGAAATAAAAACGGATATAAAGCGGTCTTCGGCACCGCAGGCTATGCGTGAGTATCAGCTTAATTTGGATTTGACTGCGGCGGATGAAATTATAGACAGGCTTAAGCTGATAGACATAACAAGCTTGACACCGATAGAGGCAATGAATATATTAAATGAGCTTAGGATAAAGGCTATGAAATAAGGCGGTGAAACAATGGGAAGGATACACATACTTGATAAATCTGTATCGAACATGATAGCGGCGGGGGAGGTTGTGGCCCGTCCCGCGTCGGCTGTGAAGGAGCTTTTGGAAAACTCAATGGATGCGGGTGCGAAAAACATTACCGTTGAAATAAAAAACGGCGGAATAACGCTTATTCGCGTTACCGATGACGGAACCGGAATCGAGGAAGACGATATATTAACAGCATTCATGCCGCATGCCACAAGTAAAATTTCAAGGGAAAGCGATTTGGAAGGCATAATGACCTACGGATTTCGCGGAGAGGCTTTGTCGAGCATAGCTGCGGTATCCAAGATAGTGCTTACAACAAAAACAAAGGAGCAAGATACCGCGGCAAGAATATATCTTGAAGGCGGAACGGTAACGGGGAGCGAAACCGTGGGCGCAAAAAACGGGACGAGCATTGTTGTAAACGACATTTTTTACAACACTCCGGCGCGATATAAGTTTTTGAAAAAGGATTCGGCGGAAGCCGCGGCGGTAACGGATGTTTGCCAGAAGGCGGCGTTATCGCACCCGGATATTTCGCTTTGCTATATAAGCGCGGGAAGAGAGGTTTTCAAAACACAGGGCGACGGCTCCTTGATTAATGCCGTGTATTCGGTATTCGGTGCGGATTTTGCGAAGCATATGCTTCCAGTTTCTTATAACGAAGGAGGCGCGGAAATCAGCGGATTTATAGGTACGGCGGCGGCCGCGCGTCCCAACAGAAATATGCAGATTTTTTTTGTGAACGGAAGAAGCGTTTCGAGCAAGATAATGTCATTCGCTCTTTCGGAGGCATACAAAAATCAGCTTACGGTCGGGCGTTTTCCTTCCGCGGTGATTAATTTGAAAATCACACCCTCGTCGGTTGATGTTAATGTTCATCCGTCGAAAACCGAAGTGAAATTCACCGATGAAAAAGCAATATACAATGCCGTTTATTGGGGGTGCAAAAACACTCTTTACGAAAAGCCTTATGTTCCCGAGGTTGAAAAAATTTCAGAAAACAAAATCGAAAAGGCATATGTGTCGAATTTCGAAAAAGAAGGGCCTGCCGTAAAGGAAGAAAATTCCCCCTCTGTCGAAGTAAATGCAAGCTTAACGAACGGAAAAAGCACGGGAGGGTTTAAGCTTATCGAGCCGCAGAAAAAGAACACGGAGCTTTATATGGCGGAAGAAAAAGTGAAATACGTGCTCGGAGGAAACGAACAGCGGCTTGAACCGCAGAACATAGATGTCACAGCACGGAAGGCTGCTTATGAAACGGTGCAGGAAGCGATTGAAATGCCCGACGCCGATGAATTTAAGCTTGTGGGGCAGATATTCGAAACCTATATAATCGTTCAAAAGGGCACGGATATGCTTATGATCGACCAACATGCCGCGCATGAGCGCTTGAATTTTGAAGCCCTTAAGAAAAAAAGAGAAACGAACGAGCCTGCGGGTCAGCTTTTTCTTGTTCCCGAAATTTTCTCACTCGGAAACGAAGAAACGGTAATATGGGAAGAAAACAAAGACTTTCTTTTAAGCATTGGCTTCGAAACCGATAAAATGGGAGAACGGGATATAATGGTACGCAGTGCACCTGCCGGTACCGACGTTTCGGAATGCAAGAATGTTATATTGGAAATTTTAACGATTTTGGCGGACAAGAAGCATGATACGCGCACATATCTTGAGGAGCGCGCCATGTATTCCGTTTCGTGTAAAGCGGCAATAAAGGCAAACATGGCGATAAGCGAAATGGAGCAGGAGGAGCTTGTCAAAAAGGTTATGGCTCTTGACGGAATAAATACATGCCCGCATGGAAGGCCCATATGTATTAAAATCACAAAAGAAAAAATCGAAAAGGAATTTAAAAGAACATGAAAATTCCCGTAATCATTGTTGCGGGGCCTACCGCCTCGGGAAAAAGCGCGCTTGCGCTTGAGCTTGCGTTAAAATACAAGGGAGAGATAGTTTCCGCGGATTCCATGCAGGTTTACAAGGGCTTGGATATCGGGACGGCAAAGCCGACCGGCGAAGAAAGAAAAGCGGTCAAGCATCATCTTGTTGATATTTTGGAGTTGAACGAAGGGTTCTCTGCGGCGGAATTTTGCAAAAGAGCGAGAGAGGCTGTTTCTGATATTCATTCGCGCGGCAGCTTGCCGATAATCGTCGGCGGAACAGGGCTTTATATCGATTCGCTTTTATACGGACTCAGCTATTCTCATTCGAACGAGAACAGAGTGCTTCGCGAGGAGCTTTCTTTAACGGCGGAAAAAAAAGGCGTTACGGCGGTGCACGATATTTTAAGAGAGCTTGACAGTGAAGCGGCGGATAATATTCACCCCAATAACTTGAAAAGAGTGATAAGGGCGATAGAGATAATAAAAGCCACGGGAAAAAGCTTGTCGGAAAGCGTGGATAAGCCCGGCCTCGAAGGTAAATATGACTTTTTGTATATTGTGATTTCGCCCGAAAGAAAAATGCTTTACGAAAGAATAGAAGACCGTGTGGACAGTATGATGGAGCGTGGACTTTACGATGAAGCGCGGCGGCTTTTTTCCGCCAATACGGATAGGGAGGCTACCTGTATGCAGGCAATAGGCTACAAGGAGTTTTTGCCCGTGTATGAAGGAGTGCTTCCGCTTTCGGATGCCGTCGATACGTTGAAAAGGGATACAAGGCATTATGCCAAACGTCAGCTTACATGGTTTAAGCGGCACAAGGAAGCGGTCTATATAAGCTCCGCTTCTCTTGATGAGCTTGAAAGCACAGAACAGTTTAAGGCTTTCACCGAAAAGCTCGGAGGTGTTAAGAAAATATGAAGAGAATTATAGCGATAAGCTTGAGCGTTATTTTGTTGTTCACGATAATTTTCGCCGCAGTATATGTTAAAAGAACCCTCGGCGCGGGGAAAACGGTTACTGCGGTTGTTAAGGATTTCGAAAAAAGCATTGAAACCGAAGCCTATATAGTAAAGGATGAGGTAATGATTGATTTGTCGGCAGGGGAGTTTGCGCGTTTTTATTATAAAAACGGCGAAAGAGTTGCGGGAGGAGCCAAGCTTGTTTCACTTTACAACACAGAATCGGACGGAGCCTTGATTTCGGAAATAGAAAAGATAGATGAAAGAATTAAAAATCTCGGAAGCGATTATGTGAGCCTTACCGCAAATGATGTTCTCAAGGTCGAAAATTACATCGATTCGGATATAGATATGCTTGAAGGGGTTATGGCGCGCGGAGATGCCGCCGGGCAAACGCTTATACGTGACAGATTGACCGCGCTTTTTAATATTAAGCATACCAACGATGTGCCCGAAAACGACGATAAGGAAGCGCTTAATGCGGAAAAAGCGGAATTGGAGCGGAAGCTTTCGTCGGATAAAAACGATATATCATCGCCGTGCGGCGGAATTTTCGCCGAAAAGCAGGATGGCTATGAAGGGTATATTTCGATTGAGGAAGCGAGGAGCATAACCCTTCCAGAGTTGGAGGCGCTTATGGAAAGGGAGCCCGATATAAAAGGCAATTACTGCAAGGTCATAGATAACTACAGGTGGTACCTTGTGTGCAAGGTTAGGTCCGCTCTTGTTGCGGAAAAGGGTGTGGGCAGCAGTGTGAAGCTTATCATGCCCGACGGAGAGGAGCTTAAGGCCGTGATTGAGCATATTTCCGAGGAGGAAGGAGCATATAAGGCGTTAACGCTTTCGTCCGACAGGGATTATTCCCAGCTTCAGGATGCGAGAGTGGTTAAGGTGAAAATTGTTTTTGATAATTTCACAGGCTTTGTGCTGCCTACGAGAGCTTTTCATGTATATGATGGGAAATACGGTGTGTTTATAAAGAAAAATTCCAAGAAAATTTTTAAGGCTACGGAAATTATATATTCGGATGATGAATATACCGTGGCGGCGAAATCGGACAAAACGGAGCTTAAGCTTTACGATACGGTGATTACGGACGGTGATTTGAGTGAGTATTACAATTGAAAACAATATAGAAAACAATATAATTGAAATAAAAAGAAAAATCGCGGAAGCGGCAGTGAGCGTGAAAAGAAATCCGAACGAGATTACGCTTATGGCGGTGTCGAAAACCAAGCCGCTTGAGGAGGCGAGACAAGCGGCGCGGTGCGGGGCTCAGCTTGGTGAAAATTACGTTCAGGAGTTTACGGAAAAATATGAGCAGGCACCCGAGCTTCCGTGGCATTTTATCGGTCATCTGCAAACAAACAAGGTTAAATATATTGTCGGCCGCGCAAAAATGATTCATTCCGTGGATAGCCTTCATCTTGCCGAAAAAATCAATTCCGAATCAAAAAAGCGTTCCGTAATAACGGATTGCCTTATCGAAATCAATTCCGGCAACGAGGAAAGTAAATTTGGCTTGACATTTTCGGAATCTTTATATACAATAAAAGAGATAGCCGAATTGGAAAACGTTTCGGTTCGCGGACTGATGACCGTTGCTCCCATATGTGCATCGGCGAATGATAACATCTGTGTTTTTAGGAAAATGAAGGAATTGTTTGACATCTTAAAGAAGGAAATTCCGTCGGTAGATACCCTGTCCATGGGAATGAGCTCTGATTTCGAAGCGGCGGTAAGGGAAGGCGCGACCATTGTCAGAGTCGGAACAAAAATATTCGGAGAAAGAAATTATAAAAAATGAAAGGAAGACAGAAAGTGGCAAACATTTTGAACAAAATCAGCGATATGATTTTCGGACCCGAGGAATATGATGAGGATATTCCCGAAGAAGAGGAGGAGGGGGCCGAAAACAAATTCTCGGACCCTTTTAAAAGGGATGACTTTAAGCATGAGGTGAAAAAGGAGGACGATTTTATACGTCCTTACGGAAAAAAAGGAAAGGTTGTGAATATAACATCCACAACCCAGTTTGAGGTTGTTGTGCTTCAGCCCGAAGCATTTGAGGAAGCCAAGGACATTGCGGATAACTTAAAGTCAAAAAAGCCCGTTATCGTTAATCTTGAAAAAATTGAAAAGGAGCAGGCAAGAAGAATGGTTGACTTTGTATCCGGCTCCGCGTATGCACTCGGGGGAGATATTCAAAAAATCTCAAATATGATTTTCTTGGTAACGCCTTATACTGTCGGTATTCTCGGCGATTTTAAGGACGAGCTTAAAAACAAGGGTATATTCCCGTGGAGCTATTAAGCATGCTGACGTTTCATATTATTTTAAGTATTTTATATAAGTTTTTGTCGATTTATGAGATTATAATTTTGTTAAGGTGCGTGCTTTCGTTTGTTTTCGTCGGCAGATATAATGCTTTTTACATGTTTTTGATTAAAATAACGGATCCGATTCTTTTGCCGATACGTAACATTTTGGCTCGTACGCCCATCGGAAGCGGTATGTTTGATTTTTCACCGGTTGTGGCGATACTTTTGATAGGGGTAATTGAAAGATGCCTTGTATTGATAAACAGAATATTTTAGCGCATGCGCCGAATGATGAGCAACGCCTGATGCTTGCGCACGTTTATGACGTTTATGCAAGGTATAACAAGACGGGTGTTAAATGCTTCACACGTTTTTTAACCCCTGCGGACTCGGCCTTGACAGCCTATGCGTTCGGGAAGGACAGCGGTGTTTGCTTATTCGGCGGCTACGAAGATGCCGAGCGTGTTATTGCAGGCTTCTATGCCGAAAAAGAAGAATTTCCGATTGATGTGATTGTGTCACACGGCAATTTTTCGGAGGTGACCCACAGGGATTTTTTAGGAAGCCTTATGAGCCTCGGTATAACGAGGGGGGCAATCGGCGACATTATTGTTTGCGAGAACGTTTCGTATATTTTTACCGAGAAATCGCTGACCGATTATATCGCGGAAAACCTATGTGAGGTAAAAAAAGAAAGGGTTATCAACGAGAAAAAATGTTTTTCAGAGGTCAATATCGAAAGACGCTTTGAGGAAATGAGGAGGAGCGTTGCCTCCGAAAGGGCGGATGCGGTCATCGGTGCGGTTTTTTCTCTTTCGCGCAGCGATGCGGCGGAATGTATTTCGCACTCGGCGGTAATGCTTAATTATATGCCCCTTACTCAAAAGGATAAAAAAATCAATTCCGGAGACGTTATTTCGGTGAGAGGGAAGGGCAAGGCGATTGTGGAATTTTCCGGCGATTTGAGCAAAAAGGGAAGATTGTTTTTGGACATAAAAAAATATATATAATAAAGGGGTTGTTGATAATGTACTCACCGCTTGAGCTTGAACAGATAGAATTCGAAAAAAAGGCGTTCGGCGGATACAACATGGAGGATGTTGACAGAACATTTTCCGTTCTTAAGAGAGATTATGAGGAATTATACGTTGAAAACAGCGAGCTTAAGAAAAAGCTTAAGCTTCTCGAAGGAAGGGTGACGGAAAGCGAGGATATGAAGCAAACGCTTCACAATGTTCTTGTGGCCGCGCAAAAATCAAGCGATGAGCTTAAGGAAGCAAGTGAAAGAGAAGCGGAACTTATAATAAAAAAGGCCAACCTCGATGCGGAAGAAATCAGGAAGGCCGCCGAAAAAGAGGTAGCAGAGCTTGAAAGAAAAAAAGAAGAGCTGAAAAGCGAGGTTTCTGTGTTTATAACGAAAATGAGTGCGCTTTTCGATGCACAAATTAAGTATCTGAATAAGTCGGAGGAATTGTAATGTATTTGATTTCATGGGGAGTGCTGACACTTGCCATTGTTATTTTTGATTTTATTACAAAAAAAATTGTTTCCGGCTCCATGCAGCTTTATCAATCGATACCGATTATCAAGGGTGTGTTTAACATAACGTATGTAAGGAATACAGGTGCTTCGTTCGGTATGATGAAGGGTGCGCGTTGGTTTTTTATCCTTGTTACCGTTGTATTGATTGCGGCAATTATATATTACATAATAAAAAACAAGGTGAAGAATAAGCTTTTTATGCTTTCGGCTTCGCTTGTAATCGGCGGAGGAATCGGAAATCTTATAGATAGGCTTGTATCCGGAGCGGTTGTGGATTTCTTCGATTTTTGCATTATCAATTTTGCGATTTTTAACGTTGCGGATTGTTTTGTTGTTGCGGGTGTTGCTTTTATGCTTCTGTATTTTATTCTCGAAGAAAAGAAAGCACGTAAAAAGGAACGATACAATGAAAATAATAATTAAAGATCGGTCGGAGGAATGCCGTGCTGATGTTTTTGTTTCCGAGCATAGCGGTGAGGTGTCGCGTTCCTATGCAAAAAAGCTTTTCGATAAGGAGCTTGTAAGGGTTAACGGAAGATTAGCCAAGGGAAGCTTGAAGCTTAAGGTGGGAGATGAAGTGGAATTTTGCATTCCCGAAGCGGAGCCCATTGAAGCAGAGGCGGAGAATATACCGCTTGATGTTGTTTACGAGGATGAAAGCGTGCTTGTAATAAACAAGCCTCGCGGCATGGTGGTTCACCCCGCCGCGGGAAACGAGAAGGGAACCTTGGTTAATGCGGTACTGTATCATTGCGGCGAATCGCTTTCGGGAATAAACGGAAGCATGCGCCCCGGTATAGTGCACAGAATCGATAAAGATACAACGGGGCTTTTGGTTGTCGCAAAGAATGACAGGGCGCACAAGCTTCTTGCTGACCAGCTTGCGGACAGGTCGCTATCACGAATTTATTATACATTGGTAAACGGCAACATAAAAGAGGACGAGGGCACCGTTTCGGCGCCGATCGACAGAAGCTCGAAGGACAGAAAGAAAATGGCGGTGTGTTCCGACGGGCGGCAGGCTGTAACCGACTTTACCGTTTTGGAGCGCTTCGGGGATTACACATTTGTAAAATGCAAATTAAGAACAGGCAGGACGCACCAAATAAGAGTGCATATGAAGCATATCGGGCACAGTGTGGTAGGCGATAAAGCATACGGAATAAAGAACGAGCGCTTTGCCTTGAAGGGGCAGCTGCTTCACGCCGGTGAAATAAGCTTTATTCATCCGGATACGGGAAAAACAGCTTCTTTTTCGTGTCGGCTTCCCGATGATTTCTGTAATGTTCTTGAAATATTGAGAAGGAAAAACAAAGCTTTTCTTTCAACACAAAAAAACGACTGAGGCTGCCTCAGTCGTTTTTTGTGATGATTTTTAGTAAAGATACATTTCGCCCGGCATGAATATGTGGAAACGCTGAGTGGGATTTAATTTGTAAAGCGTATCGACAAAATAAGCTACATTCAAGCAATTTGCATCATACATATCAAAGTGCGTGGGTACCAAAATTCCGGCATTTGCCTCTTCGGCAAGCTTTACGGCTTCGTAAGAATCGAAGCATCCGATAATATCGGCCTTGTTCCTGAAATAGTCGCGTCCGTTAACCGGAACCATCATGATGTCAACATTCTTGATTTTTTCGGATAAACCGTCATACATGCAGCAGTCGCCGGAGTGATAAACCTTTTTGCCCGCGAAATCAAATATAAAGCCAAGCTCCATATAGTTTCCGTTTTCATCCGTATGCAGTTCTTCGTGAGCCGCAGGGATGGGCTTAACCCTGATGTCGTTGCCGAGGTGTATGCACTCGTCCGCATGAA
>CAZRUB010000045.1:0-9414 GCA_964603185.1 uncultured Ruminococcus sp. | reverse complement strand
TATACGTTTCCGTCCATTTCGAACGTAACGCCGTTTCTGAATTCACCTGCTGAAATCATTTGTTATCATCCTTTCTTTAACATCTCTTCTATATTGTATAATAAACCAATGTAAATTTCAAGTCTTTTTTAAAATTTTTCCTCTTTTAAATGGTAATAAGCTCTTTTGTGACGTTGTTTAAGCATTCGCACCCGTCTTTTCCCACTACGGTCAAGTCCTCTATCCTCACTCCGAACCTATCGGGAATATAAATTCCCGGCTCCACCGTAAGGGTCATACCCTCTTTCAGAACCGTATCCGCCCGAGCCGATGCCGAAGGCGCTTCATGAATTTCAAGCCCCACGCCGTGACCCGTGGAATGAATAAAATATTCTCCGTATCCCGCGTCGGCAATAACATCCCGCGCCGCCGAGTCAACCTCTTTTCCGGTAATACCGCAACGCACCTTTTTTAGCGCGGCGCTCTGCGCCGACCTCACAACCTCATAAACCTCTTTTTCATAATCGGACACTTCTCCGAACGCGACAGTCCTCGTCATGTCCGAGCAATATCCCGAAAGCACACAGCCGAAATCGCACACGACAAGGCTTCCGCTCTCTATTACCCTGTCCGATGCCGTCATATGCGGCATAGCACCGTTTGCACCCGATGCAACTATGGTATCAAAGGATGTTTTTTTCGCGCCGTGGGAGCGCATATAGCCTTCTATAAGGCAAGCGGCCGAAATCTCCGTCATTCCGACGTATGCATGATTTATAAAATGCATAAACGCCGCTTCGGAAAGCTGCTCGGACAGGCGTATTTTTTCAAGCTCACACCGCTCTTTTATCATTCTCAGCGATTTTATCGCGCTTCCCGCGGGTGCAACGCTTAAAAAATCCGTGAAGCGCGCCATATCGGCAACGGTCATATGCTCTTCTTCGATGCCGACCTCCTTTATTTTAAGGTCACGCACGGTTTTTCTTAAATTTTCCATTGCATCCGTATCAAAAACGGTAAAGCCCGCCGCCTCCCGCTTTGCCTGATGCGTATATCGCGTATCGGTGAAAATTCCGCGGAAATTTTCCGCTATCAACAAAAAGCTGTCGCCGCCGGTAAAGCCGCTGAAATAAAACACGTTTTCATCACTTGTTATCAGGCACGGCCTTCCCAAAAGCGCCATAAGCTTATCGCATCTGTCCATTTACTTCGCCTTGCTTTCGATTAAATCCGCAATTTTTCTGCAATATCCGTCAATCATTTCCTGATCGGAGCCCTCTATCATAACTCTTATCAAGGGCTCTGTTCCCGACGGACGGATAAGCACTCTTCCTTTGCCTTGGAGCGCTTCCTCGGTTTCTCTTATAAGCGCGGTTATTTCCTTATCGGTCTGCCATATATCCTTCTTTTCCTTATTTTCAAGTTTTGCATTCATCAATGCCTGAGGCAGAATCCTTATAACCGACTTAAGCTCGGACATCCTTTTGCCGGATTCCTTTAATATACCGCATAAAACCACCGCGGAGATGAGCCCGTCACCGGTTGTGTTATAGTCAAGCAATATTATATGCCCGGACTGCTCTCCCCCGATAGAATACCCTTTTTCCAGCATCTCCTCAAGCACGTATCTGTCGCCCACCTTGGTTTTGGGCACATCTATCCCGTTTTCCTCGCCGAAAACGGAAAGCCCCAGATTACTCATAACAGTTGCGACAACCGCGTTCTTTTTTAATCTTCCGTTTCTCTTAAGATAGAGCGCCGCTATCGCCATAAGCTCGTCACCGTCAACGATTTCGCCGTTTTCGTCCACCGCAAGCATTCTGTCCGCGTCACCGTCAAAGGCCAAGCCTACGTCGCAGCCCTTTTCCTTAACAAACGCCCGAAGGCTTTCCATATGCGTTGAACCGCAGTCCTCGTTGATGTTCACGCCGTTCGGGTCATCATGAATGACGAAAACCTCCGCCCCCAGCCTCTTAAATGCCTCGGGACTTGTTAGGCTTGAAGCACCGCAGGCCGTGTCCAAGGCTATTTTCATTCCGTCAAGCGTGCCCGTTGCCGCCGTAAGCGCAAATTTTATATATCGCTCACGCGCATCGTCCATAACGGAAACTCTTCCGATTTCTTCGCCGACAGGCTCGGGAACCCCCGCCATACCGCTTTTTATAACATCCTCTATTTCATCTTCTATTTCGTCGCTCAGCTTATAGCCCTTATTGTTGAAAAATTTAATTCCGTTAAATTCAAAGGGATTGTGCGACGCGGAAATAACAACGCCCGCATCCGCATTAACCGAGCGCGCAAGATACGCTACCGCCGGGGTAGGGATTACACCGAGGCGTACCGCCTTGGCTCCGGTCGAGCATATTCCCGCAATAAGCGCCGCCTCCAGCATGTCTCCGGATGCTCTGGTATCCTTTCCCACAAGAATAACACTTTTATGTTTATTTTCCTTTGAAAGCACAAATGAACCGGCACGCCCCAGGTCGTAAGCCATTTTCGCGTCCAGCTCCTTCGAATTCGCAATACCTCTCACACCGTCTGTTCCGAACAGTCTTCCCATTCTTTAATCAATCTTCCTTTCCGAAAACTTGTTTTTCAAATAAAGCGCCGACGGGAAGCCGATAGCGGTAACAACCGCCGCCTCCCCTATCGCAATCCATAAAAACCAAAGCCAAAAGCTTTCCTCCGCTCCCGTTGCAAAGCGCATCTCAAGCGCAATTATAAACGATGAAAGCGCGGGCGCAAGGCTTGACAAAAACAAAGAAAGCCTTTCGTTTTTTATTTTGCGCACAATTATCATAACCGAAAAAGCAAATGCGCTTGCCAACGTGCCGAATACGGCGTCCACCATTCCGCCCGTGCCGAATAAATTGGCGATAAAGCAACCCGCCAAAAGCCCGGGAATATAAAACGGGTCGTACCATACCAAAAGCGTCATGATTTCCGATATACGAAACTGTATCATTCCGTAGGATAAGGGGTAGCTTAAAAGCGTCAGCACCACGTAAAGCGCGGCGCATATTGCCGAACGCGCGATAAAACGTGTTTTTTTCATATTTTTTCTTCCTTTGCTTACCTTGAAATTCCGATAAGGCTTATCGGAATTATGCTGCAGGTCAATTTTTCAGTGCTCCGTTTTCGATTTTCAAAAGCTTAAGCTCATACGGCTTAAAGCTCAGCTCGCAGGTTGAAAGCATTGCGCCGCTTATTTTCGCGGTTTCCGCCTTTTCGGATGCGTTAAAAAGGTGAATAAGGGTTTCTTCCCCTTCCTTTTTCAGAAGTGATAGTAAAACCGCCTCATTATCGATAACAACCGCGGGGATGTTATCGGCCTCCTCCTCGTGGGGGAAATATGAAATCGCAATCGGCTCCTCGTTAAAGAAAAGCGCTTTTTTCTCATAATCCTTCGAAGCGGTGATTTTTATTTCGAAGCTCCGCTCTCCCATGTCGATGTGGCTTAAATATCTGTCGTGGGGCGCAATCTGCCTCTGATTTATGGGATGAGCGCTGTATACGGGTGTGCGCAGAAGCGTTATATACATGCTTTTATCCTTAAAGCTTCCGGCATAGATTGAATTGTTGATAACGTAAACTCCCTCGTTTTCGTTTTTTATTCCGCACCATTTATGATATGTAGCTTCGCTGCCGTTATCCAAAAGCTTTTCAGCTCCGAATGCCGTCTGTCCGTAAAATTCACCGTTTTCCACACATGTATCCAAGCGATATTTTATGCATCTGTCGGCATTTGCCGAATTAAGCGTTATCTTCACGTTAAGGTCACCCGACGGCTTATCGAAAATATATTCAACCGTCGCAAAGCTTTTATCGTATGAGAAAAACGCATCGATTTTTGTGCGAAGAGCGCCGTCCTCCGATATCAAAACATTGGGCACCCCTTCGCCATAGCCCAAAAACCGTCCCGTTTCCTCGTCGTTCAAAAGCGAAAACTCTCCCTCTTTTTCATAAAACCCGTTAACCGTCATAGCCCACGGATCCTCATTATCCTTGTAAACCTCAATGGCTCCGCCGCCGTTTATCATCATCGAGCCGTTAACGGTGTATTTTTCTATAAGGCCCGTTTTTCTGCTTATAACCAGCTCCGAATTTTTTCCCTTCAATGTGATTTTATCGGTATAAGTGCGCTTTTCCTCCGTCTTTTTAACCGTGGTAAGACGCACGTTAAAGCGGTTCATGGAGCAAGGCCGCAGCGATGCTTTAAACGCAACGCTCTTTATCCAATCAAGATTGAAGGTCGCCTCGGGCTTCTCGTTCTGGCACAAAAGCCTCGTTCCGTCCTCCGCAAAAACCTCCGCCAGCGTCACCTCGTCCTCGTTCCAGTTCTGGTTCTGAAGCATAAAGCCAACCTTAAAGGTATCCTCAATCTCGTAAGGATGAGGATTGTATATCATAATCGGGATTTCACCCTCCTCGGCTTTTTTCTGCCCCTTCGCAAGGCTGAAAAACGACCTTGCTATTATTTTATCGCATTTTTCAAGGGCATATGACATAGCTCTTAAGGAATCCTCCTCCGCGGGCTTAATACATGAGCCGGGCAAAATATCGTGAAACTGACAAAACGCCAGTGTTTTTCTTATGTCCTCGATATCCCTTTCGGGATATTCAATGCCGCGCGAAAAATGTGCAAGCGTTGCTGTTTTCTGCACCAGAGCCACCTTGTTTTCAAGCGCTCTGTGTTGTTTTTTTATGTTCGCCATGGAGCTATAGCAGCCCACCATGGTATGCATAAGCGACTCATCTCTTACGGGAAGGCTTGCTTTATCGATTTCTTCGAAATAATCATCCGGCGAGGAATGCAGAATTTCAACCTCCTCATGCGAACGGATAGCGTTATTTAACGCCTCCACATCTACCTTCGACGGCCCTCCGCCGTGGTTCCCTATGCCCCAGGTCATCAAGCAAACGTCCTCGTCCGAGCATTCGGAAAGACATTTGTTAAGCTTATGTATCGCGTCGCCCTTTAAGGTGTTATAGCCTCCGTAAATGCAATGTGCCGTAACCGAGGAATCGGCAAAGCCCTTCCACACAAAATTCCTTTCATATTTATGGGGACGCATAAAAATATATGCGTTGTAGCCCGTTTTTTCGAGTATCTGAACAAGACCCTTGGTGTGACCGAACGGGTCAAAATTAACTGCGGTCGTCGGCTCAACTCCGAATTTTTCCTTGAAATACCTCCGTCCCAGCTCAATCTGCGACAAAAAGCTTTCGCCGGAAAGCATCGTGCAGTCCGGCTGGAGATACCAGCCGCCCATTATCCTCCACTTGCCCTCCTTGACAAGCTTTTTTATTCTATCGAAAAGCGAGGGCTCATATTCCTCCACCCATTCATATAAAAGCGCTTCGTTATGATTAAAAACAAAGCCGTCATATTTCTCGCAGAAATCAGCCGCAATCCTAAAGGTCGATATTGCCTCCGCCGCACCCTCCTTCCATTGCCAAAGCCACACCGGATCAAGATGGGCATTGCACAACAAATGCAACTTCTTCACTGTAATTCACTCCTTCGCAGAAAATCAAGCGCTTTCTTTCACGGTTTCTATCACCGCATATTTAAAGCCCCGTATCTTACAGTATACCAAAAAACACCATTCTTTGCAATACAAAAAGCTTATTTTTATCAAAAAAACTTTCCCGAAAAATATGCACCTCCTAAACCATTCGGTTTTCGGAGGTGCCTATTACTTCAAGCTCCAATCCTCGCCGGCAAAGGTGGAAAGGCACCAGACTGCGGGATTGTGTTGTCAACTTCCCGCCATCTCATTTTTTACATACTCCCCTATAAACATCAGGTCACCTTGCCACTTCGACACTGCATTTGCATATTTCGGCCGACCCTCGAATATCTTTATCGCTTTTTCAATATCTCTGCAAATTTCAAAATGCGAAAAGGAGTTTGTTTTCAAAAGTTCGACAAGCAGGCTTCTTCTTTGCTTCTCCGTAATGCCGCCCTCTATAACATTATATCCCGCTTTATGCAGCGGCGATTCATTTTTGAATATGTAAGCTGTCATTTTGTCGCCGTCCTCCGTGTCTTTAATTATAAAAAGCTTGCCATATTCCTTTTCATAAACCTTTAAGGTTTCATACCCAACAAACAACCTTCCGCAGGTATTGCATTTATGAACCGGTAAAACCACGGAATAATCCTCGCCCGTTACCGCAACCGTAATTTTCGCGGCCGCCACGCTGTGGCCGTTCACAGCGCATGAGGTTGCGCTCAAATTTTTGTAAACAACAAGCTCCTTCGCTTCACCGGAAACATTGGCATTAACGGTTTCTTTTCTTACCTGCTTTTTAATATGCTCATTCAAATTATTACAAACATAATCCCACGAGATATTCGGTCTTTCATAGCTTTCGCGCCGCAATAATATATCACACACAAGGCATTGAAAACTTTTTAAAAAATCCGTAAAGGAAACAATGGCTATTGTAAGATGCAGCGGCGCGCTTTTCTTCACGTTCAACAAACGCATTCTTTTCAACGCCGCCGCATTTGGGTGTATTTTTGCATATTTATCCGTGAACACAAAAGTGTGCTCAACAAGAAATATATCGATCAGCTTCCTTAATTGGGGGTAAGCTTCTTTTTCCAGCCTTGCAACACTCATCGCTCGGTCGGGACGCTCTTCTTTTATTTTTTCCGCCAACTCATCATATGTCATCCGAACAGATTGATATAAGCCCAAAAATTCATCGCACACACCCATGTGCGCAAGATTGTATTTGTTAAGCGCATATTCTGTTTTCATGCTCAGCCACCTCACACCGCAGGATATTTTTATGATTTTCGGTTACAAATTTATTTTTGACAACCCGGCTTCCGATGTTTCCTTGTAGGATTTACTCATATCCATTCCCGTTTCCTTCATTGTTTGAATTACTCTGTCCAATGAAATTTTTCGTGTGTTCCACAAAAAGCTCGACAAGCTTACAACGTTTATTGCACGCATTGCCGCCACTGCATTCCTTTCGATGCATGGGATTTGAACAAGGCCGCAAATTGGGTCACAAGTCAGGCCTAAATGATGTTCAATGGCGATTTCCGCCGCATATTCGATTTTTTCCGTATCCAGGTCGAAGAGCTCCGCAAGTGCCGCGGCAGCCATTGCGCATGCGCTTCCAATCTCCGCCTGACAACCGCATTCCGCCCCGGATATCGATGCATTTGTTTTGATTATATTTCCTATAATTCCCGCGGTTATCAGTGCCCGAACAACCCTCTCATCTGTAAAATTGTTTTTTTGCTGCTGATAATAAAGCACCGCAGGCACAACTCCGGATGCTCCGCACGTCGGCGCGGTAACCACCGTTTCACCGCATGCGTTTTGTTCTCCTACGGAAAAAGCGTATGCGCAAACCATTCTGTTTTCTCTTGTCTCTCCGGTTTCATCTATATGCTGATTATTAAACAGGATTTTCGCTTTCTTTTGAACCTTAAGCCCGCCGGGAAGCTCTCCGGAATCGGCCAGTCCCTTTTTTATGCATGCCTTCATGGTATTCCATATTTCCGCCATATAGTCATGAAAATCATCCTCCTCGTTTTCCAACGCATATTCCCACAGTCTCATATTTTTCTTTCGGCAATAGTCTGCTATATCACCGAATTTGCTGAGCTTATAAATTTTTTCCGGCGGCTTGTATTCCTGCCCTTGGAAAGCCACGCTTCCTCCCCCGATGCTTACCACTCTGCTTTTGCAAATTATTTCGCCGTTTTTCAATGCAATCAAATCCAAGGTATTCGGATGCGGTATATCATCGGTCACGCAATCAAACTCAAGCTCGCACTCAAAGGGCAAAAATGTTTTTTTAATAACCTCATCAGTTCCGTGCCCCTTTCCGGTTTTGGCCAGGGACCCGAAAAGAACAACCCTGAAGCTATCAGCTTCACTATTCGCTTTTTTGAAAATTTCACACGCCTTCTCCGGGCCGATAGTGTGGGAGCTGGAGGGACCCCGTCCTATTTTATATAGCTCTTTTATCGATTCCATGCCGTTGCAACGATTTTCATTTTTCGAAACATCATCATAAAAAAAGGACTCCACAGACACATTAAATATCTTGGCGAGATTGATTAAATTCTGTCCGGAAGGGCTTGAAATCCCCAGCTCCCATTTCGAAACCGTCCTGTCGCTGACGCCGATATATTCCCCTAACCGCTTTTGCGATATTTTGTTTCTTTTTCTCAATTCTTTTATTTTTGCATAATTAAAATTTTTCATCTTAATTTTTCGCTCCGCTCTGAATTTTTTTATGCCTTCGGCTCGGCCTTTCCATCTGCATTATACCATAACATGCCAACGTTTTCAATTTTAAAATATTTATTATTCATTAAAAAATAATCATTTGTTAATATCGTATCTATTCCCATATTTATAAATTTTTTTGCTTCCTCAACGTCATCAGTCCAAAATAAATTACATTACATATTTTTCAAAACTTTCCCACAAGGTGATACAACCATACTTGCACCACAGACATCGGAATTTTCATCATATAACAGATATCTTGCAAACATATATGTAACATTATAACGCCTGCAATGATAAATGTAAAGATTTATAAAAAAGCACTTGCGATTTACAAGTGCTTTTGAGGCTTTGGGCTACAATACAGATACAATTATTTTAAGAAATATCCATCCTTATAAGTATAACAGAGCAATCGATTACCGAACCTCAAAATCAAACAGACGGAATTTTTCGCAACCATATGTTGATATCGGAATAAAACGAACCTTATAAACTTTATGGACGGAAAGGTTGTGTATTATAACTTGCAAAATGGTTGCGAAACGTTAGCGGACGATGATGAATATGAATGGGTAAAGCCACCTGATTTAGATGACTATATATCTGTGACACCCGAACAATTATACTTAAATCGTGAACTGATACACAAAGATTTAATGGCGGTACTGACAAAGTAAAAAGGAGAGGCTTAAACCTCTCCCAAATACTGCTTGAATGATTTACGGAATTATGGCTTATCTTCCCGCAATGTGCAATTCATTTTTCAATGCTGTTTGCAAAATTGCGGAAAAGTTTACCCCAGCCCTCTCTGCTTCAAAATTAAGCCAAGATGGAATTGTGCAGTTTTTCTTTACTGTTCGTAAATCGTTTTTTCTGCGATATTCGTCAAAGTCAACATCTACAAGAGAAACGATATCACCGGACGGCGCTTCGGCTTGAACGTCTGCAAGGCTCGACGCTTTCGGCAATTCTTCGCCATCGTCCTGCATATCGATTCCCATAAGCCCAATTGCGTCGCGCGCCATCTCAATCGCGTCCGGAACGTCTTTGCCCTGCGTATTGATATTGAAATCCGGAACAAATACTACGATAAACTCTTTACCCTGCGTCATAATAATGGGATATGCGTTTTTCATTCTGAATACCTCCTTGAAATGGTTGA
>CAZRUB010000044.1:4990-9442 GCA_964603185.1 uncultured Ruminococcus sp. | reverse complement strand
ATGCTGACGCTGGGAACCGGTGTCGGCGGCGGAATCGTAATTGATGGGAAAATCTATTCCGGCAGCTTTTTCGGCGCGGGCGAGGTCGGCCATATGGTAATCGAAAAGGGCGGAAGAGAATGCCCCTGCGGAAGAAGAGGCTGCTTTGAGCGCTATGCCTCCGCCACGGGGCTTATCGAAACAAGCCGCAACGCGGCCTTGAAATATCCCTCCTCGCTTCTTGCCGAGGAAAAAGAAATCACGGGTATGACGGCGTTTTCGCTTGCGCGTCGGGGTGACGGGGCGGCCGCGGAGGCGGTGGATACCTATATATCCGACTTGGCGGAGGGCACGGCCGACCTTATCACGCTTTTTTCGCCGGACGCCATAGTAATAGGCGGCGGAGTGAGCAATGAGGGCGACCCGCTCTTCCTGCCGCTCAGAAAGAAGGTTAAGGAGCTTCTCTCCGGGAACGAAACGCCGGTGCTTCGCGCATCCTTGGGCGCAAACGCGGGCATTGTGGGCGCGGCGCTGGCAGGCAAATAAGTCGGCGCGCGGAGGACGGAAAAAACTGTAACCTTAATTTCTTTATTGTGCCGAAGCAAAGCCTGTTATTTAAACGGACGGCTCACAGCATTATGATGATATAGGAATGGAAAAAGATACTTTGAAAACAGAGCTGCAGGGGAAATAAAAAAAGCTTGCAAAAGTGAAAAAGCTGTGATATACTGTATTTGTTTATTAAAGGCAATGAAAGGGAAAGTAGGGTTCCGCCTCGCCGAAAGAGAGGGAGCGTCATCGGCTGAAAGCGCTCCGGCAGCAGGGGAATACCGAAGTTCGCCCCGGAGCCGCACTGTTGAAAGCGTCAAAGTAGGCAGTGCCGCGTTTTAATCCCCGCGTTATGGGAAATTAAGTGCCCGAAAGGGAAACAGGGTGGTACCGCGGATTATTATTCGCCCCTGCGCTATTTTTAAGCGCGGGGGCGTTTTTTAGTTAAAGAAAGGAATGAAACAAATGAAAGAAAAGCTTGAAGCAATAAGGCGGGAGGCGCTGGAGGAAATCAAAAGCTCCGAAACCGCGGAGCAGATAGAGGCCTTCAGGGTTGCCTTCCTCGGCAAAAAGGGAAAGCTTACCGCAGTGCTTCGCTCCATGGGCTCACTTGCTCCGGAGGAGAGGCCGATAGTGGGAAGCCTTGCCAACGAAATAAGAACGCTTATCGAAACACATGTGGAGGAGAAGAAAAAAGCCATAAGCGAGGCGGAGAAAAAGAAAAAGCTTCGCGACGAGATTATTGACGTTACGATGCCGGGCAAAAGAAAAAGCCACGGCTCGCTGCACCCGCTGGCGCGCGTTCAGCGCGATTTGGAGGATATTTTCCTCGGAATGGGCTTCTCGATAGTCGACGGGCCGGACGTGGAATACGACCACTATTGCTTTGAGGCGCTCAACATGCCCAAGGACCATCCCGCCCGCGACACGCAGGATACGTTCTATATAACGGACAGCATCCTTCTTCGCACGCAAACCTCGTCCGTGCAGATAAGAACCATGGAGAACAAGAAGCCGCCCATAAGAATCATCTCTCCCGGAAGGGTTTACCGCTCGGACACGGTGGACGCGACGCATTCGCCGCTTTTCCACCAGCTGGAAGGGCTTGTTATCGATAAGGGCGTTACCATGGCGGATCTTGCGGGAACGCTGGAGGCGTTCGTGCGTGCGCTTTACGGTAAGGGCATGAAAATCCGCTTCAGGCCGCACCATTTCCCTTATACGGAGCCCAGTGCCGAGGTTGATATGTCCTGCTTTGCGTGCGGGCAGAAGGGCTGCCCCATGTGCAAGGGTGAGGGCTGGATTGAAATTTTGGGATGCGGAATGGTTCACGAAACGGTTCTTCGCGAATGCGGAATCGACCCGACGGTATATTCGGGCTTTGCGTTCGGAATAGGCATCGAACGCGTTGCCATGATGAAATACGATATTGACGATATGCGCTTGCTTTACGAAAACGACACACGTTTTCTTAAGCAGTTTTAAGGAGGTGCTTTTATGAAATTACCGATAAGCTGGTTATCCGATTACTGTGACAGGGATTTTTCGGATATTAAGGAATTTTGCGACAGGATGACAATGTCCGGCTCCAAGGTGGAGGGCTATGAAACCTTCGGCGGGGATTTTTCCGGTGTTGTTGTCGGCCTGGTGAAGGAGGTTTCTCCTCATCCCGATTCGGACCATATGGTTATTTGCCGAGTGGATGTGGGCGAGGAGGTTTTGAAAATCGTTACCGGTGCGCCCAATGTGTTTGAGGGGGCGTATGTGGCCGTTTCCAAAATCGGAGCGGAGCTTCCCGGCGGCATAAAAATCAAAAAATCCAAGCTTCGCGGCGAGGAGTCCTTCGGTATGCTTTGCTCCCATGATGAGCTGGGGCTTGCCTTTGACGATGTGCCCGGCGCCGCCGAGGACGGAATTATCTGCTTCCCCGAGAGCATGAACTTAACCCTCGGCGAGGATGTGAAGAAGGCGCTGGAGCTTTCGGAAACAGTGATTGAATTCGAAATAACGCCCAACAGGCCGGATTGCCTTTCCGTTAACGGCCTTGCCCGTGAGGCGGCGGCAACCTTTTCCGTCCCCTTCAATATGCCGAAGGTTACGGTTAAGGGCTCGGGCGGCGACGTTAACGATTATGCACACGTTACGGTGGAGGCGCCCGACCTTTGCCCCAGATATGCGGCGCGCGTCGTGAAGAACGTCAAAATCGGACCCTCGCCCAAGTGGATGCAGAAAAGGCTTTCCGCGGTGGGGCTTCGCCCGATAAACAATATTGTGGATATAACAAACTATATCCTGGTGGAATACGGCCAGCCCATGCATGCTTTTGACATTAACTATCTGAAAAATCACGAAATCATCGTGCGCCGTGCGAGGGACGGGGAAAAAATCAAAACCCTTGACGGTAACGACAGGGTATTAAATTCCGAAAACCTCGTTATTGCGGATGCCGAAAAGGCGGTTGCGGTAGCGGGCGTTATGGGCGGCTTTGAGTCCGAAATTACCGAGGGTACAAGCACAATACTTTTCGAATCGGCGAATTTCTTCGGGCCTTCGGTAAGAAGAACGGCCGCTTCCTTGGGCATGAGGACGGATGCCTCCGGAAAATACGAAAAGGGTCTGGATCCCGAAAACGTTATCCCGGCGGTTAACCGTGCGTGCCAGCTGGTGGAAATGCTCGGCTGCGGCGAGGTTACGGACGGTATAATCGACGTTAACAACGCGCCCGCCTTCGAAAAGAAAATTCCCTTCTCGCCGGAGAGAATCAATAAATTCCTGGGCATGGATATTTCCGAGGAATTCATGCGCGACGCGCTTTGCAGGCTTACCTTCGAAATAAAGGACGGATATGTTATCGTGCCCTCCTACCGCGCGGATATGTTCGGCGAGGCGGATGTTGCCGAAGAGGTTATGCGTATGTACGGCTATGACAGGATAAATCACACCCTTCCCTCGGGTGAGGCGGAGCCTGCGCTTCGCACCCCCGTGCAGAAGCTGGAAAACAAGGTTTGCGACTTTTTGGCCTCGGACGGCTATCACCAGATTATGACCTACAGCTTCACCGACCCGAAGCTTTTGGCGGATGTCGGCGAAAATCCCGAGGAAGCGATAAAGATAAAAAATCCTCTGGGCGTGGAAAATTCCGTTATGAGAACAAGCATAATTTCAAGCCTTTTGGAAATTTTGGAAACAAACTACCGCTACAGAAACGCATCCTCCGCACTTTTTGAGGTCGGCACGGTTTACCTTCCGAAGGCACTTCCGTTGACCGAGCTTCCGGAGGAGAAAAAGCTTATCGCAATAGGCTGCTACGGCAAGGAGCATGACTATTTCACGTTAAAGGGCACGGTGGAGGAGCTTCTTGACACGGTGGGGATTTCGGAGTACGGCTTCAAGCGTGCTGAAAAGGCGGATTGCTTCCACCCCGGTAAGTGCGCGGATATTTTCATCGACGGCAAAAAGGCCGGTGTAATCGGCGAAATTCATCCGGATACGGCGCAGCGCTTCAATATAGAAAGCGACGTTTATGTCTGCGAGCTTGATTTTAAGGCGGTGCTTGCCGCGGCAAACGATAACGTCAAATATAAAAGGATAGCGCGTATGCCGGCCATAGAGCGCGATATCGCGGTTATCGTGGACAAGGCGGTGCCCGTTGCGGAAATTCACGACATAATCGAAAGAATGTCCGGAAAGAATCTTGAAGCATTGACGCTTTTCGATGTTTATGAGGGGGAGCAAATTCCCGAGGGTAAGAAGAGCGTTGCCTATAACGCGGTTTACCGTTCGGCGGAGCAAACACTTACGGATAACGATATCAACAAGGTGTTCGGCCGCATAGTCAAGGCATTGGAGAGGGAGCTTTCGGCGACCTTGAGATAAATTTACGGATATCAATGTATTAACGGGGGCGGAAGGCCCCCCGGAGAA
>CAZRUB010000044.1:0-4980 GCA_964603185.1 uncultured Ruminococcus sp. | reverse complement strand
ATGGAAAGAGAAAAATTCGGTTCAAGACTTGGGTTTATTTTAATTTCGGCAGGCTGCGCAATCGGCCTGGGCAATGTTTACCGTTTCCCCATAACCACGGGAAGCTACGGCGGTGCGTTCTTCGTGCTGATTTACATTGCGTTTCTGCTTTTGCTGGGCATTCCGGTTATGACGGCGGAGCTTTCGGTCGGACGTGCGAGCCGTAAGAGCATAGCGGGCTCCTTCCACGAGCTGGAGGGGCCCGGACAAAAATGGCATCTTATGAAATACGTGGGCATCGGCGGCAACTACTTATTGATGATGTTCTATACAACAATTTCGGGCTGGATGCTTATATATTTCGGAAAGTATATAACGGGCTCCGTAACGGAATTTAAGACCGCCGAGGAGCTGGGCGGCGTATTCGGGCAGATTGTTTCAAGTCCCATGCTCATGCTTGCGGCAACCTTTGCGGTAATTTTAATATGCTTCGGCATTTGCTCCTTCGGGCTTCAAAACGGTGTGGAGCGAATAACCAAGGTTATGATGCTTGCGCTTTTCGCCTTGATGATTGGGCTTGCGGCGTACGCGTGCACGCTTTCCGGCGCGGGGGAGGGCTTGAAATTCTATCTTGTGCCCTCCATTGAAAACTTCGTTGCCTCCGGCCCGTGGACGGTTATATCCTCCGCAATGGGGCAGGCCTTCTTCACATTAAGCATCGGTATGGGCTCCATCGCGATTTTCGGCAGCTATATCGATAAGGACAGAAGACTTTTGGGTGAGTCGGTCACCATTGTGTGCCTGGACACCTTCGTTGCGCTTATGTCGGGGCTTATCATTTTCCCGGCGTGCTTCACCTTCAACAACGGCGTAACGGCGGACGCGGGCACCGTCGGGGCAAGCTTCCTTTTCACCACGCTTTCATCCATTTTCAACAATATGCCGGGCGGCAGACTTTTCGGCGCACTGTTTTTCCTGTTCATGATTTTTGCCGCATTTTCGACGGTTATCGCGGTTTTCGAAAACATTATGAGCTTTTGGCTTGAGGAAACAAAGCTTAAAAGAAGGTCGGCGGCGCTTATAAACATCGCATTGCTTTTGGTGCTTTCGCTTCCCACGGTTTTCGGGTTTAACGTGCTTTCCTCTCTCTCGGTCGGCAGTAAAACCATTATGGATATCGAGGATTTCATTATAAGCAACAACATTCTGCCGCTGGGCTCCATGGTATATGTTCTTTTCTGCTCCCTTAAAACGGGCTGGGGCTGGGACAGCTTCATTAAGGAAGCGAACACCGGCACCAAGGGCTTCCGCTTCCCCTCGTGGATGCGCCTCTACTTTAAGTACGGCATCCCCTTAATCATTCTGGTTGTGTGGGCAAGCGGAGTTATAAGCTGGATACAGAGCATATAACCGTGTTATTTCCGAAATGTTAAACTTATATTAAATATCTGTTGCAGGTATTGAAAAAAGCTTCGTTTTGGAGTAAGCTATATAAAAAGAAGGGACGGTGTAACCGATGAACAATGAAAATACAACAATGTTTGAGCTGCCGCGCGATATTAACGAGGAGGTTTCCCGCGCGCTGAAGCTGGCCTTTGAGGCGCTTACGGAGAAGGGTTATAACCCGATTAACCAGATAGTGGGTTACATCATGTCCGGTGACCCGGTTTATATCACAAGCCACAAGGGCGCCCGAACCGCCTTAAGCAAAATTGACCGTGAGGAAATTTTGGAGGTTGTGTTCGGCGAGTATCTTAAAAAATAAACGGCATGAAAAAAGCCCGACGGTTTCGTCGGGCTTTTTGCTTGCGTAATCGGGGGCGCCTCGGAGTGTGGAGCGGGGGCTTTCCCTTTGGCGGTCGCCCGTTCTTTGTTGTGCGCTCTCTCTTCGCCTTTAGGATTTTTTGATAAGGGCGTTGAAGTCCTCCTCGGTTAAAAGGGGCACACCCAACTCGGTTGCGCGGCTAAGCTTGCTCCCGGGCTCCGCCCCGTATAAAACATAGGAGGTTTTCTTCGAAACAGAGGAGGAAACCTTTCCGCCGCGCTTTGTTATTTCGTCCGATGCGGCACTGCGCGAATATGCGGAAAGCGTGCCGGTGATAACAAAGGTCAGCCCCTTTAACGTGTCGTCCTCCGCTTCGCCGGTGAATGAGGTGTTGAGGCCGAACGATAGAAGGGCATCTATATTTTTGATATTCTGAGGCTCCGCGAAATATTCGGTTATGCTCTCTGCGGTAACGGGGCCGATATCGTCGATTTCCGAAAGCGTGGCCTCGTCCGCCGCCATGAAGGCCTCGAGAGTTCCGAAGTGCGCGGCAAGAGTCTTTGCCGCACCGCCGCCGACCTGCCTTATGCCGAAAGCATAGATAAGGTTCGATAAGTCACGCGACTTGGAGGCTTCGATTGCGGCGATTAAATTATCGGCGGATTTTTCGCCGAGCTTTTCAAGGGGGAGAAGCTCCTCCTTTTTTAATCTGTATATATCCGCGGTGGAGGATATTAAGCCCTCCGAAAGAAGGCGGCTGATGACAGCCGGGCCGAGCCCCGCAATATCCATTGCGTCGCGGGAAACGAAATGCTCTATACTGCGCTGAAGCTGAGCGGGACACTCGGAGGAGGTGCATCGATAGGCGGCCTCGCCCTCCTCGCGCACTACGTGCGCGCCGCACACGGGACAATGTGAGGGCATGGAAAACGGCTTTTCGGCACCCGTCCGCTTTTCGGGAACGGAGGAAACGATTTCGGGGATTATTTCGCCCGCCTTGCGGAGAATGACCCTGTCCCCTATGCGGATGTCCTTGGACAATATGAAATCAAGATTGTGAAGGGTTGCGCGGGAAACCGTCGTTCCGCCGATATAAACGGGGGAAAGCACCGCGTTCGGCGTTAAAACGCCCGTTCGCCCCACTTGTATCAAAATATCGATAAGGGTCGTTTCCTTTTCCTCCGGCGGATATTTGTAGGCAACCGCCCAGCGCGGTGCCTTTGCGGTTGCGCCGAGCTTCTCGCGGAGCCTTAAGCTGTTTACTTTTATAACCGCGCCGTCAATATCGAAGCTTAGGTTATAGGCGCCGCCTCCGATTTTTTCGATTTCGCGGACGGCGTCTTCGATTGTTTTGCAATAAGCTCGGACGGGCACGACCTTAAAGCCGAGCCCTTCCAAAAACTCCAGCGACTCGGTATGTGTTTCAAAGGTTTTTTCATCGCATTTTTGCAGGTTGAAAATTAAAATATCCAGCCCGCGGGAGGCGGTGATTTTCGGGTCAAGCTGACGGAGCGAGCCCGCCGCGGCGTTACGTGGATTCTTAAACAACGGCTCACCCTCCTCCGCGCGCCTTTCGTTAAGGGCTTCGAAGCTTTTCCTCGGCATATAAACCTCACCGCGAACGGTTAGGCTGACGGGCTCCGCAAGCCTTAAGGGAACGGAGCCGACGGTTTTGAGGTTTTCGGTTACATCTTCGCCCACCTCGCCGTCGCCGCGGGTGGAGCCGCGGAAAAAAATACCGTCGCGGTATTCAAGCGAAACGGAAAGCCCGTCGATTTTAAGCTCCGTATCATAATCCGCGTCGGGGCATTCCTCCTTGACGCGGCGGTCGAAATCGCGAAGCTCGTCGAAGGAAAAAACATCGTTTAAGCTTAAGAGCGGAACCTCGTGAGTAACCTTCGAAAACGCCGAAACGGCGCTTCCTCCGACCCTTACCGAGGGGGAATCGGGCGGTACGGGAAGGCCTGAGGCCTTCTCCGCCTCAATAAGCCTGCGCATCAGCATATCGTACTCGTAGTCCGAAATTTCCGGGTCGTCCTTAACATAATATAAATAGCTGTGACGGCGAAGAACCTCCCTGAGCTTTTCAATTTCCGAAATATCCATATAAACACTCTCCTTCGGTTAAACTTTTTTCATGTGCGCCTAAATGCAGGCGCCGTTTTTATCGAGTATTCCCGTTCGGACAGAGTCATAATCCTCGGGGTTGTAGCCTTCGATGCTTTCGCGCATGGCCGCGATAACCGTTTCCGGCTTAAGGTTGGCCTCATTCCCGGCGGAAAGCACCATGATAAGGGCGTTCCCGCAAAGCTCCAGAGCTTTGATGTCGCCCTTGATGTCGGTGGCGCGGGTGCCGCTTTTTGTTTTCTTCATGGTTACTATTTCCTCCATGGCAAGAAAGGAGGAAAGCTGCTCCTCTGTGGGCAAAACGTCCGGCGTAACGCGATATTTCGCGAAAGCAATCGCCTTGAATTTGTTTTTGTCCGGCGAAATGCCCGCCTCAATGAAGCGGATGCCCATAAGCGATTGGGAATTCAGCCTTTCGAGCAAAAGCTCCGGGCTTATTTCCTCGTTAAGCTCTATCTCCATAAGCTCCGTAATGCCGGTGGTGCCGATGGGAAGCGCAAGGGCAAAGGAAAGCTTCATGTGGGGGTTGAACCCCTCCGAATATTTAACGGGCAGACCCGTGCGGCGGATGGTTCTTGTTATCGCCCTCAAAAAGTCCAGATGCGAGATGTATTTCGCCGCCTCGCCCTTTTCATATCTCAGCCACATTCTCAAAGCAAACACCCCCTTTGAACGAGCTTGCGCCGCAGCCGGAGCATTTTTCGCGGCAGTTGGGCGTTACAATACCCTTTTTCGCATTCTCGTTTTCGCGCATCAAAAATTCCTTGGTAACGCCGATATCTATCTTATCCCACGGCAGGATTTCGTCATAGTCACGCTCGCGGCGGTAAAACGCTTGGTCAAGCCCCGCCTCGGAAAACGCCTCATCCCACTTTTCCGGCGCAAAATACTCGTCCCAGCCGTCAAATTTACAGCCCTTTAAGACCGCGCGGTAAATAACTTCGGAAAGGCGCCTGTCGCCGCGGGCGAACACACCCTCCAAAACGCTGACCTTCGATTCGTGCCAGTTATACTTAACGCATTTGGAGCGTATGGCGTCGCCTATGGCCTTCTGCTTCACCAAAAGTGCCTCCCTTTCATCCTGAGCGGCCCACTGGAAGGGCGTGAAG
>CAZRUB010000043.1:0-9484 GCA_964603185.1 uncultured Ruminococcus sp. | reverse complement strand
GAAACGTATATCGTATAATAGAGTTCCAACACGTAAAACCGGGTAAGGGTGCGGCTTTTGTACGTACGAAAATCAAAAACGTAATTTCCGGAGGTGTTGTCGAAAAAACCTTCAATCCCACCGAAAAATTCGAAAAGGCACATATAGAAAGAAAGGAAATGCAGTATCTTTATTCGGACGGTGACCTTTTCTATTTCATGGATCCCGAAACCTATGAGCAGGAGCCCTTGGGTGAGGACACTTTGGGTGACGCGTTGAAGTTCGTTAAGGAGAATGACACGGTAACGATTCTTTCTTATAAGGGAAATGTTTTCGCGGTTGAGCCTCAGAATTTTGTTACGCTTGAAATTACCGCAACGGAGCCCGGCTTTAAGGGCGACACCACAACAAATGTTATGAAGCCCGCAACGGTTGAAACGGGAGCGGAGGTTGCAGTTCCCCTTTTCATCGAAATCGGTGATAAAATAAGAGTTGATACCAGAACCGGCGAATACATGGAAAGAGCATAATTTTTCGTTCTTACGGAAAAATAAATTTAAAAAGCAATTTTTGCATAAGGAGGATAAGCTGATGAGCTATTTAACCGAAAAAGCACAGTATCTTAAGGGTCTTGCGGACGGCATGAAGCTTGATAAGGAGTCGAATGAGGGCAAGCTTTTCTCAGCTGTATTGGAAATGCTTGAGGATACCGCCCTTGCGATGGAGGAAATCGTTGATATTCAGGACGAAATGCAGGAGCAGTTAAACGAGGTTGATGAGGACCTTGCCGATGTTGAAGACGTGTTATACGGCGACGACGAGGATGACGATTTTTACGATTGCGACGACGAAGGCATTTTTATGACATGCCCGGAGTGCGGTGATGACATTTATGTGGAGTTTGACGCTATAAGCGACGACTGCACGGTTAAATGCCCCAACTGCGGCGAAGAAATCGAAATAGAGTGCGACTGTAACTGCGAAGAGTGCGGTAAGGAAGACTAAAGGTGTGAAAACGCTCCTGCATTACGCGGGAGCGTTTTTTTAAGGATTGAAATTATGAACATTCAAATTTTCGGAAAATCGAAATGCTTCGATACGAAAAAGGCGGAGCGATATTTTAAGGAGCGGCGCATTAAATATCAGCTTATAGATGTGTTGAGATATTCCATGAGCAAGGGCGAATATAATTCGGTGAAGGCATCGCTCGGCTCCATGGATGCGCTTATTGACAGAAATTCAAGGGCTTATAAGGAGCTTTATGTGGAATATAAAAGACCGGAGGATGTTGAAAACGAGCTTTTGGAGCATCCGGAGCTTTTTAAAACGCCGATAGTAAGAAACGGGAAAAGTGCCACGGTGGGCTATGCCCCCGAGGTGTGGAAAAACTGGGAATAAGGATGGTGTATTATGAAAACTGTAACAGTGACGGAAGAGGTTAAATTAAAGGGCAGCTATGATGTGTTGGTTGCCGGCGGCGGTGTTGCCGGTGTTGCGGCGGCGGTCAGTGCGGCGCGTCGCGGAAAAAAGGTTCTTTTGATTGAAAAGACGGTGGCCTTGGGCGGCCTTGCCACAATCGGGCTTATAAATCTTTTTGTGCCGATGTGCAACGGACGGGGAACGCAGATTGTAAAGGGAATGGCGGAGGAGCTTTTAAGGCTTTCCATAAAATACGGGTTTGATACAATTCCCGATGAATGGAAAAACGGCGACCCGGGCGAGGGCGCGACGACAAGATACGTCTGCAAATATTCCGCACCTATTTTCTCCATGCTTATGACAAACCTCATAAAGGACGAGGAAGTTGACATTTTGTTCGACTCGGTTGTTTCCAAGCCGATTATGAAGGACGGTCACTGCGAGGGCGTTATTGTGGATTCAAAGGGCGGAAGAGATTATTTTGAAGCGAAGGTTTTCATTGATACAACCGGTGACGCCGATCTTATGTACCGCGCGGGAGTGCCCTGCCGTGACGGCAAAAACTACTATACATATCTTATGTTCGGCGTTACGATGAATTCAATGAAAAAAGCGATTGAAACGGGTGATGTGGCGAACGCTTACGCCGGCTTTGGCGGAGGCGGAATAAATCTTCACGGCACCGATCAGCCGAAGGATGTGCCGCTTTACAAGGGCACGACCGCGGATGAAATAACGGATTACCTTGTGCGAAACCACAGAACCGCGATTGACAGAATCAAAAATCAGGACAGAAAAAGCCGCGATATTATGCAGCTTCCGGCAATGTGCCAGTTCCGTGAAACAAGATGCATAATAGGTGATGCAACGCTTACGGGCGACGAAACCTATATTCATTCCGAAACCTCGATAGGCGCAATGGGAGATTTTGAAATAAAGGATCGCCTCTATGAAATTCCTTACGGAACGCTTGTGAAAACGGGATTCGACAATTTAATTACCGCAGGCAGAACCGCCAGTGCAACCGGCTGGGGCTGGGATTGCTTAAGGGTCATCCCTCCCGCAATAATAACCGGTCAGGCGGCGGGAGAAGCGGCGGCTATCGCAATTGACAGTGGTGCGCCCATAGCTCGGGTTGACATAAAGCTTTTGCAGGAGCGTTTGACCGAGGGCAACGTTATGATTCATTTTGACGACAGTCTTATTCCGAAGGATACTGAAAAAACCGAGGAATTTAAATTCGGACATCTTTAATATAAGAAGGGAAAAAATATGAAGAAATTTGACTTGATTGACAAAAGCTTTCCGCGCATTCTGCACGGAGGGGACTATAATCCGGAGCAGTGGATAGAAACAAAGGAAATCTGGGATGAGGATATGCGCCTTATGAAGGCGGCGCACTGCAACGAAATGACGGTGGGCATTTTCTCCTGGGCGGAGCTTGAACCGGAGGAAGGTAAATTTGATTTTTCATGGCTTGACGAAATTATCGAAAAGGTATATTCCGCGGGCGGAAGGGTTATTCTGGCAACACCCTCAGGTGCAAGGCCGCATTGGCTGGCCGAAAAATATCCCGAGGTACTGCGCGTCGGATATAACGGAAAGAGGATAGCGTTCAGCGACCGCCACAATCACTGCCCGTCGTCGACGGTATACAGGGAGAAGGTGCGGATAATAAACGAAAAGCTTGCTGTGCGCTACGGCAAGCATCCCGCGGTTGCCGCATGGCATCTTTCGAACGAATACTCAAGCGTCTGCTATTGCCCCTTATGCCGCGAAAGCTTTAAGTCATGGCTTAAGAAGCGCTATGATAACGATATAAACAAGCTTAACCGCGCTTACTGGAACCGCTTCTGGAGCCATAGGTACGATAATTTTGACCAGGTTGAGCCTCCCATGGAGAATGGGGAATGCATGACACTGGGGCTTAATATTGACTGGAAGCGCTTTGCCTCGGACATGATAGTGGATTTTGCCAAGGCGGAGGCGGATGCCATAAGAAAGCATTCCGATAAGGAAATCACCACAAACTGTATGTGCGAGTTTGCGGGATATGACCATTATAAAATGGCAGATGTGCTCGACAGAACGGCAAACGACTTTTATCCCGACTGGTACAGGGGGCTTGAATATCAGGGTAACAGGCTTGAATATCTTGCGGCGCTCTATCGCGGAATGAAGGGCGGTAAGCCCTTTATGATTATGGAAAGCGCACCCGGAATCAATGCGGGCGGAATGACCTACAGAAAGCTTAAGTCAAGCGAGGAGCAGCTTATGGAAGCAATAGGATGTGTTGCCAACGGTGCGGATATGATAGGGTATTTCCAGTGGCGCAAGGGAAGAGGAAACTATGAAAAAATTCACGGCGCTGTGGTTGACCATTACGGAAAAGAGGATGCAAGAGTATTTCGGTCGGTTGCCGAAATAGGCAGATATTTGGAAAAAATAGCTTCCGTTGCGGGCACGGGCATGAAATCCGAGGTTGCCGTGACACATGATTATGAAACAATCTGGGCGCTGGACGGCTCTCCGCAGAGGGTGGGCTTCCCGGGTAAAAACGGCTATGCGCATACGTCCAAAATGCTTTTTAGGGCGTTTAGGGAAAAGAATATTCAGACGGATATAATTCCCTACGGCGAGGACTTTTCGAAATATAAGGTGCTCTGCCTTCCGGTACCCTACATAATGGAGGAAGAGCTTGCCGAGAAGCTTAAGGAATATGTTAAAAACGGAGGAATACTTGTTTCCACGTATCTTACCGCGGTTGCGGACGGAACGGATCTTTGCCACTTGGGAGGTGTCCCCGGGCTGGGACTTACCGAGGTTTTCGGACTTAGAGTAGATGAGGTGGATACCTTCGAAGATATTCCGGAGAGCGGCAAAAACTCGGTAAATTACAAGGGAAAAAGCTACATCACTCCCGGTATCGCCGAGGTTATAGTACCTTCGGGAGCGGATGTGCTGGCAACCTACGAAAAGGATTATTATAGGGGCACGCCGGCAGTACTTTGCAATAATTACGGAAAGGGCAAGGCTTATTATGTTGGCTTTATGCCGACGGGAGATTTGCTTGAAGCGCTTATTAACGATATTACCGATGAAAACGGTATAGCGCCAGTTGTCGAAATGGCCGCGGAAAAGGGCGTGCGCGTAAGCGTGCGCGAGGGCGACGGGGAAAAATATGTTTTTGTCGTGAACTACACCGCGGAGGAAAAGAAAATCACCCTTTCGGAAGGCATGAAAAACCTTATTTCCGAAAGGGAGGAATCGGGGGAACAGACGATAGAGCCCAACGGTGTGAGAATTTTTCTTAAGAAATAAGGAGTAGAAGCATGAATGTTGAAAAGCTACTTGAAAAAATTATTGAATTTTGCATGAGCGCCGGCGTTAAGATAGTGCTTTCGGCCGTCATTCTCATCGTCGGCTTCAAGCTGATTAAGATGTTCACAAAATTCATCAAGGCAAAAAGCACGCATATGGATAAAAGCGTGAAGAGCTTTCTTATAAGCTTCTTAAACATCGCATTGAAGGCAATTCTTGTGATAACGGTTGCAGGCTATCTGGGCGTGCCGATGACATCGGTTATAACGCTCTTGGGCTCGGCAGGTCTCGCGCTCGGGCTTTCGCTTCAGGGAAGCCTGGCAAACCTTGCCGGAGGCATAATCATTATGACGTTCAAGCCTTTTTCGGTGGGTGATTTTATTTCGGCAGGCTCATATGACGGCACTGTTTCCGAAATCGGTATTTTTTACACCAAGCTTGTGACCGGGGACAACAGAGTTGTGGTTATTCCCAACGGCACAATATCAAATCAATCTGTGGTGAATACCTCCGCCAAGGCGGAAAGACGTGTTGACCTTAAATTTACCGCGGATTACTCGGCGGATACCGAGGAGGTTAAGAGAGTGCTTTTGGCGGTTGCGGAGAAGAACGAGAAAATTCTCTCGGAGCCGGCGCCCTCGGCCTCTGTCAGCGCACATTTGGACAGTGCCGTGGAATATTCTCTGAAGGCTTGGTGCAAGCGTGAGGATTACTGGAGCGTTCACGGCTATCTTATGAGTGAGGTTAAAAGGGCGTTCGATAAAGAAGATATCGAAATTCCCTATCCGCATCTGGACGTTAACGTTAATAAGTAATGACTTTAGTACTTTAGTGCACAAAAGCGCGAGATGTTCGCGCTTTTTTTGTGTTTAAATTTCACAAAGATGAAAAAAATCGAAAAAAACACTTTACAACTTTAGCTTGATGAAGTATAATATAAACATACCAAGCGAAAAGGACACCGTCAAAGCCTAAGGAACGGACGGTGACCTGTTCGGATAAAAAAGAAAGGAAGTTGAAAAAAATGAAAAAGGTATTGGCAATTTTAACGGCAATGGTTATGGTGCTTGCATTTGCAGGCTGCAACGGAGGTAAGGATGACGAGCAGGCAGTGACCGATATGCAGTATGTAAAGGACAAGGGTGCTCTCGTGGTCGGTATTACGGAGTTTGAGCCCATGGATTACAAGGGTGAAGACGGAAGCTGGATAGGATTTGATGCCGACATGGCAAAGGAATTTGCAAAGTATCTCGGCGTCGATGTTGAATTTATCGAAATTGACTGGGATAACAAGATTTTGGAGCTGGACGGAAAAACAATCGACTGCGTATGGAACGGCATGACACTGACGGAAGAGGTTACAAGCTCTATGGCTTGCTCGGAGCCTTACTGCAACAATCAGCAGGTTGTAATAGTTCCCGCCGATAAAGCGGACGATATTCAGAGTGTGGAAGCTTGTGCGGAGCTTAACTTCGCGGTTGAGGCAGGCTCTGCCGGATACGAAATGGCGGTTGAGAACGGATTTAACTATACCGAGGTTAAGGATCAGGCAACGGCTCTTATGGAGGTTGCGGCAGGAACCTGCGACGCGGCTGTAATCGACTCGCTCATGGCGGCTGCAATGGTAGGTGAGGGAACAAGCTACGAGGGTCTTTCCTACACAATCGGTCTTAACGACGAAAAATACGGCGTAGGCTTCAGAAAGGGCTCTGACCTTGCGGATGAGTTTAACAAGTTCCTTGCTTCGGCAATCGAGGACGGCACCGCGGAAGAAATCGCGAAAGTCTACGGCGTTCAGGCGGCATTGATAAAATAATAATTAAAAAAGCGAAGGAAAAGCGCTTTTCACAAAAGCGCTTTTCCTTTGCGATGTAAGGGAAAAAAGGTATGCAGAATTTTTTGGATTTTATAAATACGGTTAAGGAACAGTTTCCGATTGTATTTGCGGCGCTTAACGTGGGTTTTTTGCAGACGCTTAAGCTTTTTATGGTGACCCTCATCGGGGCGCTTCCCCTGGGGCTGGTTATTTCCTTCGGCTCCATGTCAAAGCTTAAGCCTCTTTCGTGGCTTACCAAAATTATTGTCTGGATAGTGCGCGGCTCGCCTTTGATGATTCAGCTTCTTATTATATATTTTTTTCCGGGGCTTGTACTTAAAAAGCCTATCTGGGGCGGAGGAGAGGAAGGACGGTTTGCCGCGGCGGCAGTCGCCTTCATATTAAACTACGCCTGCTATTTTTCGGAAATATACAGAGGAGGAATACAGGGTGTTCCGATGGGACAGACCGAGGCCGGGCTTGTTCTGGGACTTTCGAGGTCGCAGATATTTTTTCATGTTACGTTAAAGCAGATGGTAAAGCGCATTTTGCCTCCCATGTCCAACGAAATAATAACGCTGGTTAAGGACACGTCCCTTGCAAGGATAATCGCACTTCAGGAAATTATTTGGGCGGGGCAGGCGTTTATGAAGAGCTCGCAGGGAATATCGGGGCAGATTTGGCCGCTTTTCTTCACCGCGGTTTATTATCTTGCGTTTAACGGTATTCTTACGGTGTTGTTCGGGAAGCTGGAAAAGAAAATGAGTTATTTCAGGAGCTTGTGATTATGCCTATATTAGAAGTAGAAAACTTGAAAAAGAACTTCGGAAAAACCGAGGTTTTGAAAAATATTAATTTCACCTTGGAAAAGGGTGAGGTTTTAACGCTTATCGGCTCGTCCGGGAGCGGTAAAACCACGCTTTTGAGGTGCCTTAATTTTTTGGAATTCGCTGACAGCGGAAGAATTACGGTGGACGGAAATTGCATTTATGACGGAGAGCTGAAAAACGAAATGAAGGAAAGGGAGCTTAAGGAAAAAAGGCTTCATTTCGGCATGGTGTTTCAGTCGTTCAATTTGTTTCCGCAGTACAATGTGCTGGAGAATGTTATGCTTGCACCAAAGCTTTTGAAAAAGGCCGAACCGGAAAAAATCAGAGAGAACGCAAGGGAGCTTATCGGGCGAGTCGGGCTTTCGGAAAAAGAAGCTTCCTATCCGTGTGAGCTTTCGGGCGGTCAGCAGCAGAGGGTTGCGATTGCGCGCGCTCTTGCCCTGAGCCCCGATATACTTTGCTTTGATGAGCCGACTAGCGCGCTTGACCCGGAGCTTACGGGCGAGGTGTTAAAGGTTATAAAAAGCCTTAAAAGCAGTGACAGAACCATGATTGTGGTCACGCATGAAATGGATTTTGCGAAAAGTGTTTCGGATAAGGTAATGTTCATGGCGGACGGCGTTATCGAGGAGGTTGGCACCCCGGAGCAGGTTTTTGACAATCCGAAAAGCGAAAAAGCCAAAAGCTTTTTGATGAAGGCTAATGAGAGAATATGAGCAATAGGCTCTTTGAACGGAGGGATATTTTTGGCAAGCCAAATTACCGAAGAAATGATTGATGAGCTTTATACGGTGATTTCGGGCGTTTCCGACAAGCAAAGGTGCAGGGAGCTTTTTGACGACCTGTGTACGTATAAGGAAATTCTGAAAATGGCACAGCGCCTTCGGGCGGCAAAGCTTTTGGCGGACGGAAAAACCTATAATCAGGTGATAGAAGAAACGGATATTTCGTCGGCAACATTGAGCCGTGTATCCGCCTGTGTGCAACGCGGCAAGGGCTACAGGGAAATATACAAAAAAAATATTGAGAATGAAAAGAACGGGTAAGGTGCTTAAAATACGTCACCCGTTCGGGAAAAGGGCATTAATGCTGTAAGGAGGCGAAAATATGTCTACGGTAGCGGAGAGAATGGCGCTTTTGATGGATAAAAAGCACATCTCGGATACTGAGCTTGCCGACAGAATCGGTGTTGGGCCGATGACGATAAAAAGGTATCTTATGGGATATATCGAGCCGCTGGATGAGGATTTGGATGCGATAGCTTACGTGCTTGGGGTTTCGCCGGACTATCTTCGCGGTCAAATGGATTTTGCGAGCTTTTCGGAGCCGATGGCAAGAATTCCCGTTTTCCACGAATTTCCCGAGAACGGTAACATCGAAATTACGGAGCTTAAGCCTGTGGAATATATATGCGGAAGCTACGGAACGCAAAGCGTCAGAAATTGCTTTTTTATTATCGCCGGGGACGACCTTATGAGCGGTGCGAAAATAACCATGGGCGACAAGGTGCTGGTTAATCCGGATAAAGCGGTTGTTTCCGGTGATCTTGCCGCGGTTTCGGTTGCGGGGAAAAAGCCTGCCATAAGGCGGGTATTTTTTGACGGGACAAAGGTTTTGATAAATACGGAGGGTGAACACCCCACAAGCGAGGAATATGACCTTAATAAAACAAAAATAGAGTTTCTCGGCGGAGTGGCCTTTATAATCAGCTATCCGACGTAATTGAGTATATGACATCGGCGACGGCGTGCGCGCTTAAAAGTGCTTCGGAAAGCGTGTTGCCGTTTGTGCCCACCTCGATTAATATTTCGCCTGGACTTATATGTCCGTTAAAGCGTTCGCAGCGCACGTTGATTGGGCGTGCGAGAGAGGGGTATTTTTCGTTGAAGGCTTGCTGAAGCATAACGGCAAGCGAAAAATTCTTTTGCCAGCTCGGATGGAAAAGTCCGTTGGCATCCGTGCCGATAACAAGCATGATTTGGGCGGCTTTTTCGCCGTTAATGCTCGCAACGGTGCTGATTTTCGTTCCGTCGCTTGTTATCATGGCGTCGCGATGAAGGTCAATAACAATTTGAACAGACGGATATTTTTTTAATGCCTCTTCGGAAACGGAGAGCAT